>DAOVRD010000226.1 GCA_030628375.1 Planctomycetota bacterium | reverse complement strand
TCTCGCCGCCAAAGCTCCCACCGCCGCCGTACTGCGCCGCAACCCCCGAACCCTGGCGGCCGAACTGGAAGCCAACGCCGCCGCCGCCGCCGCCAAAACCGCCTCCGCCCAGCCCGCCGCCGCCACCACCACCCAGTCCACCCGTAGTACCGCCTCCGCCCGCGCCCCCACCTGCGACCCTGTCCTCAGTGCTCAGCAGCAGATCGCGGATGACGTAAACGCGCATCTCGTAACGGGCCAGGGACGCCGCCTTGCCTATCTTCACCAGCCCGCCTTCCACTCTCCAGGCCATGCCTGCCAGGTCGCATATCTGATCCAGCGCGTTCTCCAGCGTCGTCTCCAGGGTCAGCGAGACCGGCGCCTGGTCCGGCGGCATATCCTGACGGATAATGGCATAGCTCACCTCGGTCGTCTGCTCAAGAAAGTCCACCACATCCGGCAGCGGCGTATCCCGGAAAGACAAGGTGACCTGGTCCTGCAGATGCTGCATGACCTTTCTGTCCCAAGGAGCCCGTATCCGTCCAATGCGCGCGGAGGGGTACAGGAACCGCGTCCTGTGGGTGACCGAACGCGACCGGGGCGCATCCAGCTTGGGCTTCGGTTCGGGGGCCGCCTCCGCCGGACGTCCCGCCGGTGTCACACGAACCACCCGCCAAGCCGGCAGTGTCAGGGCCCCGTCCTCGGTCTGGACGGTGACCCAATGTTGGCCTACCTGCACATCGCCCTCGAGCGCCGAGCCGTCCCTCAGCACCACCGTATCCGCCTGGGCAACGGCCCCGGCCGGCATCGCCAGGAGCACGCCCAACAGCATAACCGGCGCAAACGGAGTCGCCTTCATATCCTATCCCTCCAGCATGAACCTAACCGTATTCTACTGCGCCCCGAGCACCGGCGTCAACCCGTTCTGGAGCGGATCGGCCGGAGGCCCGCCCTACGCCTCCGCGGACGGTTCGCCATGCCGCCTCTGTTGGCCGTCCTCTGCCCCCGCAAGGGCTTTGAAGAAGCCGGAGATCTGCCCGTCTGAAACCGTGAAAGCACCAAGGGGCCGCTCGCCGTCACGCCCGTGCCAGTCCGATCCGCCGGTAACGAAGAGGCTGAAGTGCTCGGCCGCTTTCTCCACGTAGAGCTGATCGTTCCCGGTCAGGGCCGGACGGTAGGCTTCCACACCGTCCAACCCCATCGCGGCCAGGGCTTCGATCCAACGGTCCACAGTCTCGATGGTAGGGTGGGCGAGCACCGCCAGCCCCCCGGCGCTGTGTATCCCTTCGATGCAGCGGCGGGGGATGAACTGCCTCATCGGGACATAAGCAGGCCTGTGTCTGCCCAGATACCGGGAGAACGCCTGGTTCAGCGAACCGACAATCCCCTCTTTGACCAGCGCCTCAGCCAGTGTCGGGCGACCGACGTAGGCGTCGTCGTCCGGGCACACGCAACCGACATCAATCTCCACGCCGTCCCGACGAAGACGACGAACCATCTCCCGGATCTGCTCTGCCTTCCGGAGGTTAATCTGCCGACAGATCGCCAGCAGCACGGAGGAATCAGAATCAAACCCGTAGCCCAGAATGTGCAGCTCGTCGCCTTCTTCCGGCTGTGCGCTGAGCTCTACCCCGTAGACAAACCGCGGTCCGTCCTTGGGCAGGGCGCCCTCGACCGCCCGAAGCCCCGCGACGGTGTTGTGATCCGCAACGGAGAAGAAGTCCAGCTCGCTCGCTATCGCTGCATCGGCAGCGGCGGCCGGTGTCAGCATCCCGTCACTGACGTTCGTATGGACGTGTAGATCCCCCCTTGCCACCTCCTACGCTCCACTCTCGATGTTATGTCCTCGGACTGCTTGGTCTCAGAAGCAAAGCTGCCGTCCTGCCAGCGCCTGCTCGACCGCCAGGACGTCCGCGCGCGTCGTCAGGTCCAGAACGCCGCCCTCGCAGAACAGCACGCGGAAGTTGGGCCGGTCGGCCTCCAACAGGCCGGCAACGGCAGCCGTCAGTTCCAGTTCCCCGCGCCGGGGGTCCGGCTTGACGGCGCGGCACGCCTCGAACACGTCGCTGGTGAACCGATACAGGTTCATGTTCACCCACAGCTTGCCGTTCTGAAGGTAGCGCTCGGGGTCGGGCGGCTTCTCGACGATGCTCAGCAGGTCGCCGCCCTCCGATGCCGTCACGACGGCGAAGTCCTTCACGCGTTGCGGCGCGATATTCCCATGCCGCACCATTTCATCCCTGGCGAACGCGGCAAGCCAGCAGTCGGCGTCATCCAGTTCGGCCAGGCCCGCCAGCGCCCGGTCGGGGTACAGATTGTCTCCGTTGCAAAGCACGAACGGGTCCCTGCCGACGAAGTCCTCAGCGGCCAACACTGCGTCAGCAGTGCCCCGCGCCTCATCCTGCACCGCGCAGCGGACCTCCACACCCGCAGCGGCGGCAGTCCGGCGCGCGTGCTCTCGCACGACGTCGGCGTCCGGCGCAATAACCAGGCACGTCCGACGGAATCCGGCGCGCACCAGGCTGTCCACGACATAATCCAGAAAGGGCCTGCCGCGCAGGGGCATCAGGGCCTTGAAGCCTCGGTCGGCCAATTCGGCCTGCTCGCCAGCGAGTTCCACACCCGCGCCACGCCGCTGCATGCGCGTGCCCAGCCCCCGCCCCAGAACCACCGCCTTCTCAGTCATCACACCCCAGCTTCCCACAAGCCCGCCCCGCGACCCAGACCAAGACTGTTATCCTATCGGCAGAACGGCGAAATGCAACCGCCAAGCCGTGCGCCCCGCCCCACCGGGATCGCTGTCCTGCCCGCGCGTCACGACCGGACGGCGGCCGCTTGCCGCAACACTTCGCGCAGGAAACGACCAGTATGGCTTCTCTTGCACCGGGCCACCTGCTCCGGCGTGCCCGCCGCGACCACTTCGCCACCCAGCTCCCCCTGCTCGGGGCCGAGGTCTATCACGTAGTCTGCGTGTTTGATCACGTCCAGGTTGTGCTCGACCACCAGGACGGTGTGTCCGTCGTCCACCAGCGACTGGAAGCAGGAGAGCAGTTTGCGTATATCGTCGAAATGCAGTCCCACCGTCGGCTCGTCGAAGATGAACAGCAGCCTGTCCTTGCGGCCGCCGGCCATGTGCGCGGCCAGTTTGAGCCGCTGCGCTTCTCCGCCCGACAGCGTGGTGGCGGGCTGCCCGAGCTTGATGTAGCCCAGTCCCGTGTTGCACAGGTAGCTCAGCCGCCTGGTGATCTTCTTGTGGTCGCGAAAGAAACTCATCGCCTCGTTGACCGTCATCTCGAGCACGTCGTGGATAGACTGCCCGTTGTACTTCACCTCAAGGATGTCCTTGCGGAAACGCCGGCCCTGACAGTGGTCGCACGTGACGTATACGTCCGCCAGGAACTGCATGTCCACGCGAATGCCGCCGGCGCCCTGACATGCATCGCAACGCCCCCCCGGAGTGTTGAAGGAGAAAGCCCCGGCTTTGAGGTTCCGAATCCTGGCATCCCTGGTCTGGGCAAACAACTGCCGGATGTGCGAGAACACCTTGATGTAGGTGACAGAGTTTGAGCGCGGAGTCAGGCCGATGGGGCTCTGGTTCACCAGGATGATCCCGTCTATCAGATCGTCGTTGAGCAGCTCATCGTGTTGGCCGACGGCCTCGGCGTAGCCGCCGGGCTTGCGACGCTTGATGGCGCCGTACAAGGTGTCCTGGACCAATGTGCTCTTGCCGCTTCCGCTGACTCCCGTCACACAGGTGAAGAGCCCGAGCGGGAATTCGACGTTAATGTTCTTGAGGTTGTGCTGCCGCGCGCCCTTGAGGATAAGCCTGTCAGCGGTGCGCTTGCGCCGCTTGCGCGGGACCGGAATCCGGGCCTCGCCGCTCAGGTAGGCGCCGGTGACGGACTCACGGCAGCCCTTCAGACCCGCTACCGGCCCCGCATAGACCACGCGGCCGCCACGCTCACCGGCGCCGGGCCCCAGGTCAACCACGTGATCGGCCGCTTCAATGATCCGCCGGTCGTGCTCCACCACCAGCACGGTGTTGCCGCAGTCCCGAAGGTTCCTCAGGATGGCGATGAGGCGGTCGGCGTCGCGAGCATGGAGCCCCACGCTGGGTTCGTCAAGGATGTAGAGCGTGTTCACCAGCGCCGAGCCGAGGCTGGTGGCCAGGTTGACGCGCTGCATTTCGCCCCCGCTCAGGGTGCGCGTCAGGCGGTCCAGCGTGAGATAGCCCAGCCCGATCTGCACCAGGCACTTCAGACGGCTGCGGGTCTCTCTCAGAAGCAGCTCGCCGATGCTCAGCTCGTGCTGGGAAAGCTCTATCTCCTCGCCGAAGAAGTGGGCGGCCTCTTCGATGGTCACGCGGCTGACGTCGGCGATGCTCTTGCCGTTGATCTTGACCGCCAGGGCTTCCTTGCACAGGCGCGTGCCTCCGCACTCGGAGCAGGTCACATAGCTGCGGTAGCGACTGAGCAGCACACGCACGTGCAGCCTGTACTTCCTGGTCCCCATCCACTCAAAGTAGGCCAGCACCCCGTAGAAGTGCTCGGTTCCCTCGAAGACAGCGTCCTGCTGCCACGGTTCAAGCTCAGCCCACGGCACATCAACCGGTATTCGGGCCTTCGGCGCTCCTCGCAGCAGTTGCTCTCGGCACTCCCACGTGGAGTCAGTGGACCAGGGAGCGATGGCGCCCTCGCGAATGGACTTGCTCGGATCCGGCACAACCCGCCAGCGGCTGATGTCAATCGTCGCGCCGTAGCCGGCGCAGTTCTCGCAGGCACCCAGGGGGGTGTTGAACGAGAAGAGCCGCGGCCTGGGCGTGGGCATGTCGAGGTCACAGCGGGCACAGTGAAACATGCTGTTGAACTCGCGGAGCGGCCCCTCGACGGCGCGCACGCGGCATCGCCCCTTGCCCAGGCGGTAGCAGGTCTCCACGGCCTCGATTAGTCGTTGGCGCGTTCCCTTCCGAAGGACCAGCCGGTCCACGACCACCTCGACCCGGCGCCCGCCGCGCAGCTCGACGCCCTTCGACGAGGTGATGTCCACCACATCACCGTCCACAAACAGGCGCACGAAACCCATCTCGCGAATGCGGTCCACCTGCTCCTGCACGTCCAGTTTGGGGCTGAGAGTCAAAGGGAAAGTGACCATGAACCGCGTGCCCGCCGGCATCGCCATGACCTGGTCGGCCACTCGGCTCGCGGTGTGCGCCTTGATCTCCTGCCCGCACTGAGGGCAGAACACGTGTCCCACCCTTGCCCACAGCAGGCGCAGGTAGTCATTGAGTTCCGTAGCGGTGCCAACCGTCGAGCGACGGCTCTTGACGGGGTTCTTCTGTTCGATAGCGATGGCCGGGGGTATGTTCTCCACGCTATCCACGTCCGGCTTGTCCATCCTCTCCAGGAACTGGCGGGCGTAGGCGCTGAAGGACTCCACGTATCTGCGCTGGCCCTCGGCATAGAGCGTGTCCAGCGCCAGGCTGGACTTCCCACTGCCGCTCACCCCCGTAAGCACGACGTACTTCGCCCGCGGGATGTCCACGTCTATGTTCTTCAGGTTGTGGACGCGCACGCCCCTGGCGTGGATGGCATTGTCCGTAGTCATGGCACGGGAGCTTAGAATAAGGCGTTAGCAGACGCTGTCCAAACCCCCCATTATACCACACCCCCGGCGGCCGGCCAGCCCGGCTGAGGCGCGGAGAACGACCTTAACAGGATACACAGGATGTGCAGGATAAACTGGGGCCGTTCCGAGCCGCGCGCCCACCTTCTCCTGGGTAGCCCCCTTCTCCTGGGTAGCCCCCGGCGTCCCGCCGGGGGTGGCAGCCGCGTTGCGCCGTGACGTTTACAACCGTCGGCGAGCCGCAATATAATGGCAGCCGGTTGAAGAATGTAGCGCAGCCGCCCCCTGGGCTCCATAGCTCCGGTAGGAGCGACGGAGGCTCGGCTGCGGCCGATGAGAATGGCCGCGACTCAGGCGAGGGCGCCTGAGCTACAGGGCGCCTGAGCTACAAGGACAGCACTGACGATGACACTGAGACCCAGCGGCTCCCCCGACGAGGTGCGAGGCACGGTCAAGGCCTGGCAGGCGGAAGGCCTGACGGTCGGCTTCGTCCCCACCATGGGCGCCCTGCACGAGGGGCATCTGAGCCTGATACGGGCCTCGGTCGGCGAATGCGACCGCACCGTCCTGAGCATTTACGTCAATCCCACCCAGTTCGGTCGGGGCGAAGACCTGAAGCGGTACCCCCGGCGACTTGAGCAGGACTGCCGGGCAGCCGAACAAAACGGAGTTGACCTGGTCTTCTGCCCCACCAACGAGGTCATGTATCCGGCGGGCTCCACAACCTACGTGTCGCAGGACAGCCTGATTGACGTCCTGGAGGGCGCGTCCCGGCCCGGGCACTTCCGCGGCGTGCTGACGGTCGTCTGCAAGCTGTTGAGCATCGTGCCGGCGGACCGAGCGTATTTTGGCCAGAAGGACTTCCAGCAGACCGTGGTGGTGGGCCGGATGGTGAAAGACCTGAGCCTGCCGGTGAGCGTTCGCGTCGTGCCCACCGTAAGGGACGCAGACGGGCTGGCGCTGAGCTCTCGAAACGATCACCTCGATCAACAGGAGCGCCATCAGGCGTCGTGCCTCCATCGGGCGCTGACGAAAGCGCTGCAGCTCTATCGCGACGGCGAAAGGAATCCCCTGACCGTCCGCGCTGCCATGCAGGGCATCATCGAAGCCGCTTCGCTGGTCCGCACGGACTACATCGAGATCGTGGACTGCGAGACGCTCGAACCCGTCAAAGAGATAACGGATCGCGCGGTGGTCGTCCTGGCGGTCCGCATCGGCCAGACGCGTCTGATAGACAACATGCCACTGGTCGGAACCGATCCCAAGACAGACGAAGTCGACGACACGTGAAAGACAAGTCCCGGCGGGACAGGCCGGGTAGATTCTAGCGGGGAGG
>DAOVRD010000076.1 GCA_030628375.1 Planctomycetota bacterium | reverse complement strand
TTTCATGGCTGATATGGAGGTCACACTTGGGGAAGGCGAAGATGTTGCCGTATTCGTCGCCGGCCCGCCACACGTCCAGCAGCACCTTGCAGAAGCGCTGCGCCGTCTTCTCGTAATCCCCATACGTCCGGCCGGTATACTGCCCCCCGGGCCCAATGGCCGGAACGTCTTTGAGATACTGTGGCACGCCGGTGTGGATGTTGAAGTCGAGGAACAGCGTCTGTCCGCCGCGGCTGAAGGCGTTCTGCGAGGAGCTGAAGATCAGATGCTGCGCTTCCTGTTCCATCTCCTTGTAGGACATGCCTTCCACGTAAGGCGCGTAGAAGATGTTGATATAGCCGACTCCGAGCGCGCCGGCGTAGTATGCCTGCATGGAGGCCAGGAAGGTGTTGAGGTGGCCCGTCAGGGTCCGCGCGTGTCTGGCCGGGGCGCTGGACGTATCCAGATTCGCCAGGTGCAGCCCGTACTTCTTGAGGTACTCCAGCGAATGGCTCGAGCAATAGACGCGGGTCGGGTACCCCAGGTCGTGGATGTGGATCTTGCCGAGCATGTGGGCTTCGGCCACTTCCTCGCTGAACACTTCCTGCAGGGCGTATTGCTTCAGCGTATGCTCGGCGACGGAGAGGTTAATGGCTTCGGGGTTGTTCTGGGAGATGTTGGCGTTCTCGTTGCTCTTGCTGCGGATGATCTGGTCGAGGTCGTACTTCGGCATGCCGACCATGGCCTGTGCCTTCAGCCGGGCGGTCAGGCCCCTTTCGAAGAGCTCATTGTCCACCAGCTCCCGGATCAGCGACGTGGATATGCGCGTGAGGCCGCTGTCCATCACCCGGCTCTCGACCTGGGAGGCGATGTTGCGGGCCAGTTGCTCTGCCAGATCGGCTTCCACCTCCAGGGCCCGGACAATCATGTTCTTGTCCCACTCGGCCAGCACGTCCTGCCGCTCGGCGTTTACAAACAGCCCGATGTCGGTGGAGCTGTCGCGTCTTTCGACCCGTTTGCGCACCTGGAGGGACTGGCGGATGCGTGAGCGGCGGTCGCGGTACAGGATGTAGGCCTTGGCCGTCCTGGCGTGACCGGTCTCTATCAGCACTTTCTCGACGGTGTCCTGGATCTCCTCGATCGTGGGGAACCTGTCTGCGAAGTCGCGTTCCAGCAGCATGGTGACTGTGGATGCCAGCTCGTCGGCCGTCACCCTGTCCTGGCCTCCCACTGCCTGGGCTGCCTTGAAGATGGCGTTGGCGATCTTGTTCTGGTCGAACCGTACCAGCCGCCCGTCGCGTTTTCTGACCTGTTCGACGGTGGTCTTGTGATTTTGCTGCTCAGCAGGGCCAATCTCAACGACCATGATTTCCTCTCCTCTTCGACATCCCCCACACGCGTATCTCTCGCAGCCGCCCCCACGCCGGCCCGGCGGCTGCCCTTGGCCTTACCGGGCCTTGGCGCGCGGCCGGGCTCGCTTCCTCTTGCCGGACTTGTCGCGCAGCACGGCCCCGGCCTCTTGCACAAAATCGTTTACGTCCGTAAACTCATGGTATACCGAGGCGAACCGGATGTAGGCTACCTGGTCCAACTTTCGCAGCTTCCTCATCACCAGCTCGCCGATCGCCTCCGATGGAAATTCGCCCTCGTACTCCCGGTGCAGGTCGCGCTCGACCTCGTCGGCCAGCTCGTTGATGCGTTCTGCGGAGACCGGGCGCTTGTAACAGGCCTTGCTCAAGCCGATCAACAGCTTCTGGCGCGAGAAGTCGTCGCGCTTGCCGTCCTTCTTGACCACCTTGAGGACGCTCATCTCGATGCGCTCGTAAGTGGTGTAGCGGCGCCCGCAGCGATTGCATTCCCGGCGCCTCTTTACATACGTGCCGTCTGTGCCGGGACGGGAATTGACGACGCGGTCGTCATCCTCATGGCAGAACGGACAGTGCATCGCGACGGTGCCCCCCGGAAGACCTGCATGCCGTAAAATCCGGCGGAGAAAGGCGATACGCACAACAGTCAGAACAGGCGCCCAATGCCACATGTTGGGCAACCAGCCATACTAGCACGCTAGATGTGGTGAGTCAAGCAGAATGTATTCTGCAAAGGGACGGTCGGTAAGAAAAGTGGATCCGGCCGACGCTGCACGACCGCGCCGGATTGCGTAAGCGCTTCGGACACTGGGCTTTAGCCTTGCGCGCGTGCGCTGCGCCGGCCTCTGTTCGGGCCGCGGCACCTGGCCCCGTGTCGTCGAAGACGACGAGTTGCTGCCCGAAAAAAGGAGGCCCCTTGCGCCAGGTTACGCCGCCGCGGAATCGTGTTACCGGATTAAGTGCATTTTTTGGGACGCCCGGGGCGGCACGCCACGCGCACCGGCACGTTGCGGCGGTTGATTTCTCGGGCAATTGGGGCGAGAATTGGACGGCTTGCACGACCGTCAACGCAAAGTACGCTGGCATGAAGGAGCGCGACGCATGAGTGCTAATGAGGAAGAGCAGCAGGACCAACCGATAGCGAGCGCGGAGGGTTTCGCCTCCCTGTTCCCCTACAAGGAGAATCTGCCGGGCGTGGTGGACGACATGCTGACCGAGCTGGAGAAGCGGGGCAAGGTGGGGCATGTCTGCCAGTACGCGCTGCCCAGCGGGGAGACGGTGATCCGCATACTGAACCTGCTGGCCGAGGTGCTGTTTCCGGGGTATTTCGGCAAGGCGGCTCTGGACCGGGCGAACCTGCCGTTTCACCTTGGGGAGACCATCAGCTTGGTTTACGATCTGCTGGCCGGGGAGATCGCCCGGTGCCTGCTCCACGAACGTCAGCACGGCCAGAGGCGCGACCGCCAGGAATGTGAAGAGGAGGGGTGCGCTCAAGCTTTTCGGCTCCTGGAGAAGCTGCCGCGTCTGCTTGACGTCCTGGACGAGGATGTCCGTGCCGCTTACGCCGGCGATCCGGCGGCCACCGGTTACGATGAGGTGATCTTCTGCTATCCAGGCTTTCGGGCCATCATGATCTACAGGATAGCCCACGAGCTTCACCTCCAGGGCGTGCCGTGGCTTCCGCGCATCATGACCGAATACGCCCACAGTATTACGGGCATTGACATCCATCCGGGCGCCACAATCGGGCGCAGCTTCTTCATAGACCATGGCACCGGCGTCGTCATCGGCGAGACCAGCGAGATCGGGGACAATGTGCGCATGTATCAGGGCGTTACGCTCGGCGGCTTCCGGTTCCGCAAGGACGAAGAGGGGGAGCTGGAACGGGGCTACAAGCGGCATCCGACCATCGAGGACGACGTGATCATCTATGCCAATGCGACCGTGCTCGGACCGGTGACCGTGGGGAAGGGGGCCGTTGTCGGGGCCAACGTGCAAGTGACCGAATCTGTGGAACCCGGCACGCAGGTGACCATCGAGAAGCCGCGCCATCGCATCAAGAGGCGCGAGAACCAGTAGCCGCGGCGCGCTCGCGGGCTCGGACGCCGGAGGGAAAGAGAACATGTCTGACCGGCGACCATCCCGGTCTGTGGCATCCTGTCCGCCTACGGCGTCGAGATCCCGGACTACGTCTGGGCGCTGATGGCCGGGTGACTGTTGCTATGCCTCGTGCTTGTTCGGCTAGATGGGGAAAGGAGTGCGACGATGCAGGCGCGACGCGGTCTGGGAGTCTTGGCGGTCTTCGGTGTGGCGTTTGGATTGTTCGTTCCATTGGCTGCGGTAGCAGAGATGCCCCAGGATGCACCAGGTGTGCGTTCGGGTGAACTCCCGCAAGTGGTGGAAGGCATGGGTTTCCGAGTGTCCTGCACCTCCACGGGAAAGCGGGCTGTGGGTTCGAATGACCTGACGCTCTCCGTCAAGAACGAGTCCAACGGCGAGGGTCGCTTCTGTGTGAGCGTCAGGACGGAGGGAAGCGCGGGATGGCAGAGGTCCTACTACTTCAGTATCTCCCTGGGCGAGGAGAAGGCGCTCACGGCGCCCTATGAGGTGCCCGACAGGGGGTACAGGCTCCTGCGAATCCAGTTCGGCGTACCGGACCAAATGCCATCGGACGAGAACCCGCATCCCAAGTGGAAGGCTTTCGCTAAGCTGTCTCTGTTGACTGCGACCACGAGTTGTTGGCTCTCCGGCCAACCGGGATTTTCCTTCTGGACATTCGAGGACGACATTAAGACTCGGAAAGCTCGTATCCTCGACGCTGCGCAACGCCCCGCCCCGGAAGACGATGCGAAGCGACAGGAGTTGAAGAGGATTCTGGAGTGGGACCGTCGGGTTGAGGGCGACTTCGAGCCCACCGTGGTAGGGGAAGAAACCATCGGAGATGTGACTGTCGCCACGATGAGGATCAACGGCGAGCCCGGGATCCCGATAGTTTTTCTGGTAATGCGGCAGGCCGGCGCGGCCGGCCCGCTGAAAACGATAGTCTTCCTTACGCCGAACCCGCCCGGGAAGAAGGAAATTGGCATGAGCCTAATGGTGGACGCAGTCCATGCCGGCTTCCAGGTGGTGAGCATTGACCGGCGACACCGCGACTCCGATATGATGCGCAAGGAGACCGGGCGGCCAGTGGCCGGGCCAGTGTTTGACTGTCGGCGCGTGATTGACTACCTCATCACACAGCCAGACGTGGCGTCTGGCAGCGTGGCAATTGTTGGCTTTTCCGGCGGAGCGATTGAGGGACAGTACCTGGCGGCCCTTCATGAATCTGTCTGCGCGGCCGTCCTCGCCTGCGGCCCCATAGAGAACGATTACCTCTTCCGCTCGGCCGCTTGGTTGCCCACGATGTACGATGCGCAAGTTGTGAGGGAGATCGGGGGAGCCGAGTACCTTGGTCGTGACCTGGCGGATGTGGATTTCGCTCAGCAGATGTATGCACTGGGTGTCGCGCCAGAGCTGAACTGGCGGGCGTTGCAGGCGTTCAGGGAGCGGTACAAGAGCTTCCATCTGGCGAACTCAACAAACGTGCTCCCATTGGCGGCGCCCAAGCCGTTGCTCGTGATCGCGGGAGCGCGCGACCCGCAGTTTCCCATTGATGGTGTCCTGGCTCTGGATGGCGTGCTGAGGTCCAAGTATGCCTCTATGGGAGTGGAAGAGGCGTCGGGCCTTTACGTCACGCCCCGCGCCGTACACGAATACACGCCGGCATCCGTGGACGTTACTATCGACTGGCTCCGGAAGTGGATGTGAGCAATGTGGAAGGGCGGGCGATGGATGGGAGGCCGGCTTAGGCTCGTGTCGTCTGGCCTTTAGTCGCGTCTTCATCTGCGTTTTCGCGGGGTCGACTACACCGAACTCGACGCCCAACTTCTGGAGATGCATGTCCCTCTGTGGCCGCTGGCGGCCCAACTCGTCATGGCTCTGCTCGGTCGGAAGGAGCGAGCTGTTGCCGGAAGCGTTGGCCCTCGGGCTACGCCGCTCAAGGCGCACGTTGTAGGGCGGGTAGGCGTTTACGAGTTGGATTGCCGCGCCGTGCAGAATCCTGTCCATGTCCTCGACGCTGCCGGCACCCCCCGCAGAGCAGCCGGCGGTTCCCAAGGACGCGCAGTTCGCCCGTCGTTGCCTGCCTTGTCGGGGGCGCGCCGCGGCCGTCAGGCGCGTTCTGTCACGCGCAGGATCTGGCCGTAGTAGATGCGGTGGAGGTCGCCTTGGGGATAGGCCTCGGCGCGGATCTCCGGGCTCAGGGCGGCGTCCGCCACGTCGTTGCGATGCACCACCTTGCACTCGTAATGCCTGACGCACTGGCCGATGAGGGGTGCCCGCACGGTCTCCGCCTCGACGACGGTCAGGTCGCCGCCCGCGAACTTATCCGTGTCCCGGCCCGATTCTGTCCCGCAATACATGCACACGTCGTGCATGCCGTCGGTCGGCACGCTGACGACGAACTCGCCGGTGGCCTCGATGTTCTGGAAAGTGAAGCGGGACGGCCGCACCAGGACAACGAACACCGGTCTGGACCAGATGACGCCGGGATTGCCCCAGCCGATGGTCATCACGTTCGGTCTGCCGTCGGCGCCGACGCTTGTGAGCAGCAGACCGTGGTCCTTCATCATTTTCAGGGTCTGGTCCACGTTGTCCGTGAACGTGATCTCTTTTCTTTCCACGTCTTCTCCTCCGGCGCTACTGCTGCGCTGCGCGTTCTTGGGTTGCTTCCTGCTCGGTTGTACTGGAGCCGACGCCGGCCGTCAGCGAGAGCTTCAGCAGGTCCTCCACGCTCAGTCCTTCGAGTTCCTGGACGGCTTCGCGCGGCACGTACACCGTAAAGCCGCCGATCTGGTAGCTCATCGGCAGGTAGACGGCCACCCGCTCCATGTCGTCCGACAGGAACTTGCCGGGGTGCTCCTGGGTGATGAGCCCCAGAAACTGGACCGTGCCGTCCTGGAAGTTGATTACGGCCGGTTTGCCGCGGTCTTTCTCCTTGGCGCCTCCCAGGAACTGCAGCAGGTCGCGGACGGCCGAGTAGAGGCTCTTGATCAACGGGATGCGCCCGACGATCCTCTCGCCCAGCTTTATTGCGTTGCCGAACAGCCAGCTCCTGGTCAGAAACCCGATCAGATAGACCGCCGCCACGCCCACGACCACGCCGATGCCGGGCCAGGGCTCTTTCCAGACGTAGCTCAGGCCGTTGCTCACCAACCTGTCCAGCGTCACGAGGGCCTTCACGACCACGTAGATCGTGATCAGGATCGGCGCGACCACAACGAATCCATTCATGAGAATTGTCGCGTGTTTCCTCAGACTCATCGGACGCTCCTCCTGTTAAGTGTGCGTGTTGCCTTCGACCAGACCAACCTGGCCGCTACTGCCCCATCTTCCCGCGAAGGAACTCCACAAGGTTCTCCGCGTCGTCAGTTCCTACGAACACCATCTTTGCGCGCCAGATGCCCAGACGCCTCTTCAGACGTATCTGCACGGCGTCGGAGCCCCGGATGTTCAAGGCCAGGAACAGCCACGGCAGTCCCTGCATGCCGAACCCGTACAACATCGAGGTGCGCGCGCGTTCGACCGACTCCATCGCGTCGTACGGGATGGAGGTGCCGAAGAGGGGCAGGGGGCCGAACCGCACCGCCAGCCGGTCTCCATCGCCCCGGACCTCCAGGTACGCCAGAACCGCTGCCGCCAAGAAGAAGATGCCGCCCACCAGCACCAGCGACACAGCAACGGACCCGCTCATCTGGCCCCGGACCCCGCAGACGGCAGTGACGCCGAAAACCCCCAGTCCCAATACCAGGAACATGACATGCCAGGGCCCGTACTGCCTGTGCACGTACTCAATCAATGCAATCGTCCATCCGACGGAATCCCGCGCGTGATTGTATAGGCGAGGGCGTCTTAGAGCAACCGGGATGCTACGGCTGGGGGACTTGACACGAACGGGATCGTTCCCTATAATAACGTTACTTTCAGTAACGTTACTCGGCAGGACGGCGGCCCATGGACGCTCATCGTTATTATGAACTGAAGATCCTGGAGCACGTCGAGGACCGTCCTGAGCTTCCCCGGAGGGTGGCCGCCTCCAAGCTCGGGGTGAGCGTCAAGCTTGCCCACAAGCTCCTGACGGGCCTGGTAGAGCGTGGCCTGCTGCATGTCAAGAAGGAGAATTCGCGACGGTGGCGGTATTTCCTCACCCCCCAGGGCATCGCCGAGAAGGCGGGCCTGACGCGGGAGTTCATCGAGTTCAGTTTCGAGTTCTACCGGGAGGCGCGCCGTCGTTCGGCCCAGGTCTGCCGCGACCTGTCCGAGGCCGGGGGCAGGCGCGTCGCCTTTCTGGGTCTTGGTGAGCTGGCGGAGATCGCTTATCTCGGGGTGCAGGAGTGGGACCTGGAGCTGGTCGAGGTGTTCGATCGGCAGCGAGCGGGCAAGACGTTCTTCGGATGTCGCGTGTGGCCGGTGGAGGAAGCGGCCGACTCGCAGGCCGAGCGCATCATCGTGACTTCTTTTGACCCCAAGAACCCGATGCTTCCCGGCTTCCTGCCCGAGAGGGTGAAGGCCGGCCCGAGGATGGTGTGGATATTCGGGGAACTGGCGGGACAAGGCAGTGCCAATCGCCCTTAGAGGCCCTAACAAGACGGATTCACCGCCGAGGACGCAGAGAGCGCAGAGCCCAAACAAGGCCTTGTGGACTGGTTTCTTGGCTTTCTCCGCGTCCTCTGCGATCTCTGCGGTTGGTTCTGTTAGGCGTTCTTGGTGAGCGAGGCGACCGGCGAGGAGGATTGAGCGACGCCATGGCCAAGGTACCCCTGGTTGATGTGCAGGCGCAGTATGGGGCGCTGGAAGAGGAGTTGGACGCTGCGTTGAAGCGCGTCTGCCGCAGCGGTCAGTTCGCGCTCGGCCCCGAGGTGGAGCAATTCGAGCGGAGCTGGGCCGCCTACTGTGAGGCGGAGCACTGTGCGGGCGTCAGTTCCGGCACGGCGGCCCTGCATCTGGGCCTGCTGGCCCTCGGCATCGGTGAGGGGGACGAGGTGATAACCAGCCCCATGAGTTTCTTCGCCACGGTGGCGGCGATCCTCTACACCGGTGCGCGTCCGGTCTTTGCGGACATCGCCCCCGCCACGTGCTGTATGGACGCGACGGGCCTGGCGGAACTGGTCACGGAGCGCACGCGCGCCGTCCTGCCGGTGCATCTGTTCGGCCAACCGGCCGACATGGACCCGATACTGGCCGTCGCGCGCCGGAAGGGGCTGGCGGTGATAGAGGACGCCTGCCAGGCGCACGGGGCGCTCTACAAGGGGCGCAAGGTGGGCGCTCTGGGCGACGTGGGCGCCTTCAGCTTCTACCCGACCAAGAACCTGAGTGCCTTCGGCGAGGCGGGCGCCGTGGTGACCAACGACCCGGAGCTGCACGCCCGCGTGAGGATGCTGCGCAACCACGGCCAGGACGGCAGGTACCGCCATGCCCTCCTCGGCTACAACTACCGGATGGACGGCTTGCAGGGGGCCGTGCTGAACGTCAAGCTCAAGCACCTGGACCGCTGGAATGAGCGGCGGCGCCGGATTGCTGAACGTTATGGTGCGGCGTTTGCCTCCACGGCCGTCCGGCCCGTCGGCGAGGCGCCGTACGCCCGGTCGTCCTGGCACGTCTACGTGGTGCGCTGCGACGACAGAGATGCGTTGCAGGCGCACCTGACTGAGGCCGGCATTGCTACGGGCATCCACTACCCCGTGCCCGTGTCGCACCAGGAGGCGATGGCGACCTGCGGGGTGCCGCGGCCGTCCGTGCCGGAGGCAGAACGGATGGCGCGGGAGGTGCTGAGCCTGCCCCTCTATCCCGAGATGAGCGACGAGCAGGTGGAGTACGTCATCGAGACCGTCCAGGGCTTCTTCTCTGACGCCGGGTGACGATGGTGGCTTCTGAGAGCACAACGGCTCGCAGCGAGATGCCGCGCGTGGTCATCGAGCCCCGGAAGGGATGGCTGCCGGTCAACTGGCAGGAGTTGTGGCAGCACCGCGAGCTCCTGTACTTCCTGACCTGGCGGGACATCAAGGTCCGTTACAAGCAGACCGTGCTCGGCGTGCTCTGGGCCATCTTGCAGCCGCTGATGACGATGGTGGTGCTGACCGTCATCTTCAAGAGCCTGCTGGGTGTTGACAGGCGGCTGATGGGTTCGGACGGCGACGGGTATCCGTACGCGGTGTTTCTGTTCGCGGGCCTGTTGCCCTGGCAGTTCTTCGCCGGTGCGCTCAAACGCAGCAGCGACAGCGTGGTGATGAGCGCTCCGCTGACGCAGAAGGTCTACTTCCCCCGGCTGATCATCCCGATGGCGTCGGTGGGGGCGGTGCTGGTGGACTTTGCCCTCAGCCTCCTGGTTCTGGTCGGTCTGATGCTCTACTACGGCATCGCTCCCGGCCTGCCGATACTGGCCATCGTGCCGCTGGCTCTGGGCATGGTCGTCGCGGCCCTGGGCGTCGGGGCGCTCTTGAGTGCCTTGAACGTGGCGTACCGTGACTTCCGCTACGTGGTGCCGTTCCTGGTGCAGATCTGGTTCTACGCCACGCCGCTGATATGGGCGCTGAACAGGGTGCAGGGCCGGTGGCGCCTGCTGGTGGCGCTGAACCCGATGTGCGGGATCGTGGAGGGTTACCGGTGGGCGATTCTGTCGTCCGCTCCGCCCGGCTGGCCCCTGGATTCTGCGGCCCTCGGTGTGTCCGTGCTGTCGGCCCTGTGCCTGTTCGTTGTGGGATTGAGGTACTTCCGGCGGGTGGAGGGGCAGTTTGCCGACATAATCTGAGCCATGGATTCTCCTGCTATCAAAGTCGAGGGCCTTTCCAAGCGCTACCGCATTGGCGCGCGCCTGCGGCAGCGCAACTTCCGCGAGGCGTTGACCGACGCCGCCCTGGCGCCGCTGAGGCGCCTGAAGAGCTTCGGTCGCTCCTCCCACCGCGAGGAGGACTCGATCTGGGCGCTCAGGCAGGTCTCTTTCGAGGTCCGGCAGGGCGAGGTGCTCGGCATCATCGGCCCCAACGGTGCGGGCAAGACCACGCTTTTGAAACTGCTCTCTCGCATCACGGATCCCACCGAGGGGAGGGCGGTGCTGAACGGACGCGTCGGCAGCCTGCTGGAGGTGGGAACGGGTTTCCATTCGGAGCTGACCGGGTGGGAGAACATCTACCTCAGCGGCGCCATCCTGGGCATGCGCAAGGCGGAGATAGACGCGCGGTTCGACCAGATCGTGGCGTTCTCGGGGATCGAGCCGTTCATTGACACCCCCGTCAAGCGGTATTCCCACGGCATGAGGGTGCGCCTGGGCTTCGCGGTGGCGGCCCATCTGGAGCCGGAGATCCTGCTGGTGGACGAGGTGCTGGCCGTGGGCGATGCCGCGTTCAAGCGGAAGAGCCTGGGCAAGATGGGAGAGCTGCAGAAGGGCGGCCGCACGGTGATCTTCGTCAGCCACAACATGGCCTCGATCAAGAACCTCTGCACTTCCTGCATCGCGCTGGACAAGGGACGCATAATGGCCAGCGGGGACGTCGCCGACACGGTCCAGCGCTACCTCCAGGCGTTTGAGCCGGTGGGGGATGCGGGATCGGGCGGCGGTTTCAGTTTCGAAGTCCCGCGCCCCGAGCCCGCCCCGGAGGCTTACATCACCCGCGTCGAGCTGCTGGATGAAGATCGGGCCGTGGCCCGCCGGCTGGAGACGCGCGCCTGTTTCCGGGCCAGGATACACTTCCGCTCCGAGGTGGCCTCGGGCCGGTTTTCTCTTCGCCTGTCGCTGCAGACGCTCGACGGGGCGCCTTTGATACTGTACGACATGGAGCAGACGGGGGGATTCCATCTGGCCTGCGATCCGGGCGACCATTTCGCCGATGTCGTCATGCCCGAACTGCCGCTGGCCGCGGGTCACTACGTCATAGGCGCTGCCATCAGTGTGCCGCATATCAGATTGCTGCACAACGCGGAACGCACCGGAGAGATAGAGGTGTCCGCACGCGACGCCTACGGGACCGGCAGCCCCCTTTCCAGCCAGCGGTGTTTTGTGGCGGTTGAGCACTTCTGGCAGGTTCCGGACGACGACGAGGGCCTGCGGGAAATGGGATACGGCCCGAAGGGAAGCGCAGGGCCGGCGGACCGTTAACCGTGGCCGGGCCGGCCGAGGAGGAGACCATCCGGAGATGGCGGGTTATCGAAAGGCCTGGCACGGCAGGACGAGAGGCTCGTGCGGCGCCTGCGCGAACTCGGTTAGATGGACTGGCAGGCTGGGGAGACCGGGCCGAAGGACTTCCGCAACGCTTGCCAGCGTAACCTTGTCGGGCCCGCGCAGCGCAGGAGCCGACCAGATGCGGCGTGACTCCATGTGAGGGTCATAGAGCGATGCCTGATCCGGCGATTTCTGTGATCATGGTGGACGGGGGGTTCCGCGAGAGCTTCCGCGCCCTGGACTACTTCTCGCGCCAGACCCTGGAACCGCACAGATACGAGCTCATCTGGGTGGAGTATACCGGGCAGCCGGCCCCGCAGGTCGAGCGTCGTGGCGGTGTGCGGACGTTCTGCCTGGGCCGACAGGACGAGCCCCAAATCCTGGGGTACGCCTACAACAAGGGCATTGCGGAGGCTAGAGGTGACATCCTGGTGATCCCGGACGGCGACGTCGCTTGCGAGCCGGACCTGCTGGAGCAGATCGAGCGCGAACACCAGCAGTGCCAGGATCTGGTCCTCTACGTGCTGCGCCTCGACCAGCCCAGGGACCGCTCGAAAGAACACTGGGACCTGGACCACCTGAAGGCCACCTGTTCCCTTAAGCATACTTACAACTTCGGCGGGTGCACGACCGTGCGGCGCAAGTGGCTGCTGGAGATGAACGGTTACGAGCAGCTCCCCTTCTTTGCGGGCTATCACTATCTGGACGGAGACAACTACGTCCGCTTCAAGAACATGGGCCTGAAGATCAAGTGGCTCCCGACGCACAACGTCTATCACCCCTGGCACACGCTGCCGCCACCGCCGAAGTTCAGCACAACCGCTCAACAGCAGGAGTTCATCGCCAGACGGGCCGCCGGCTGGGACTGGGTGGCGTATGACGGCATAGACCCGGCGAAGAACCGGCGATGGAACCCCGATGCGCCGATCCCTACCGAGTGGCCGCGCATCCGCACGGAGAGCGGACTGCTTACCCGTAAAGGCGTCTTTTCCCTGAGGCTCCCACGAGAATCGTTCGCGCGGCGCGCGTTGAGCTTCTTCCCGCGTCACGGCGTTGCGGGCGGGATGAGGAGACTTTGGCAGAAACTAATCGAGGGCTGGGCGGAATGACGGGCGGCCCGCAGGCCATGCCTCGCATTTACCTGGACCACGGGGAGGCCTACGGGAAAGTGGGCGACGAAGCGATGCTCATCAATGCCGTCCGCCGCCGCCAGCGCTGCTAAGTCGCCGACGCGCCAAAGCTGCTATGGCGACGGCGCGGCGGCGGAGGCTGGCGCCCCGCCAAGGCGGGACGTCGGTGTCAGGAGGTCCCCGATGAAGAAAGCGTTGATAACCGGAATCACGGGCCAGGACGGGTCTTACCTTGCGGAGTTCCTCCTGGACAGGGGATATGAGGTGCATGGCGTCATCCGCCACGCCTCGGTCTTCAACACCGAGCGCATCGATCACCTGTACCAGGACCCGCACGAGAAGGACCGCCGCCTCTACCTCTACTACGGCGACATGGTGGACGGCAGCAACATCGCTCGCCTGGTCGAGAAGATCGTGCCGGATGAGATCTACAACCTTGGGGCTCAGAGCTACGTGCCCGTCTCGTTCGAACAGCCCGTCTACACCGCCGACGTTGACGGGCTGGGCGTATTGCGTCTCTTGGAGGCCGTGCGCGAGGCGCGCCTGGACACCCGCTTCTACCAGGCCTCTTCCAGCGAGATGTTCGGTCTGGCCCAGGAAGTGCCGCAGAACGAGCAGACGCCGTTCCATCCCCGAAGCCCTTACGGGGCCGCAAAGGTGTTTGCTCACTGGAGCACGGTGGGGTACCGCGAAGCCTACGGCCTTTTTGCCTGCAGCGGCATCCTGTTCAACCACGAGTCTCCCCGGCGGGGGAAGCGATTCGTCACGCGTAAGATAACGCGCGCCGCCGCCCGGCTCCGTGCCGGCCTGCAGGACAAGCTGTATCTGGGGAACCTGAACGCCAGGCGCGACTGGGGTTACGCCCCCGAATACGTCGAGGCCATGTGGATGATGCTGAACCACGACGGGCCGGACGATTTCGTCATTGCCACAGGGGAGACCCATACGGTCCGGGAGTTCGCCGAATCGGCCTTCGCGGTGGCCGGGTTCGACATCGCGTGGGAGGGCGAGGGCGAGAACGAGCGGGGCCTCGACGCTGCCACGGGCAAGGTCCTGATCGAGGTGGACCCGCGGTATTTCCGCCCCGCGGAGGTGGACGTGCTGGTGGGCGACCCGTCAAAGGCAAGGGAGGTGCTGGGTTGGCGACCCAGAACCGGATTCGGCGATCTGGTGTCCATCATGGTCGAATCGGACCTCAGGGCGATCAAATTTGACACGGATAAAGACGGATGAAGACGGATCAGGGGTACAAAAAGCAATATGACTCTTTGTTCGCATGCCCAATCCCTCTTTATCCGTGTAAATCCGTGTCAAAGTCTTACCTGCGAAGGCGGGAAGACAGATGAGTTACTGCT
Source organism: Planctomycetota bacterium (assembly GCA_030628375.1). Lineage (GTDB taxonomy): Bacteria > Planctomycetota > Brocadiia > SM23-32 > SM23-32 > DAOVRD01. The sequence continues at coordinate 74 of DAOVRD010000076.1, read as the reverse complement.
CCGGCAGGAGGACGCTGATCACCGGCGGCCACGGGTTCCTCGGCACGCACCTGGTCCGACGTTTCGAGCGGGCC
>DAOVRD010000187.1 GCA_030628375.1 Planctomycetota bacterium | reverse complement strand
CTCCAATTCATAATTCATAATTGCGAATTCATAATTGCCGTCACGTCGGTTCAGATAGGCGTAGGACATGACGATAGAAGGACCCAAGCCGGCAAGGGGGCAGGAGATACGCTCGGCAGCCGAACTGGGGGGGCGAGTGTTCAGGCGCCACAGTCCCCGGCCTGGCAAGGTGCGGTTGCCCACGCCCGCAGCAGATGAGGTGCGGGAGAACCTGCGCGTCTTCACCGCCGACGGAAAAGTCGTGTCGGTCGTGGTAATGCCCTACCGTGAGGTCGCTCTGCTGAGGACGCGTCACCTGGCCTGTTGCCTCGGCGGCGTCTGCACGGACCCTGACTACAGGGGGCGCGGCCTGGCGACGCGGCTGCTGGCGGACGCCAGAGACAAGGCCGTGGCGCAGGGCGCAGACATCGTGCTCATCTCGGGGCGCCGGGGTCTGTATCGTCGGCAGGGATACATCCAGGTCGGGCACTTCTACGTCTGCACCGTCGCTCGAAGCCGCCTTCCCGCCGGATCGGGCGGCGGCCCTCGGGACGCGGGATACATCCTGCGGGCGCCCACCCCTGAGGATCTTCCGGCGCTGGTGCGCATGTACGTGGCCGAGCCCGTGCGCTTTGTCCGTACGCCTGAGGAACTCCTTAGGCTCGTCGGCAGCACGCGCGTGCTCAACGCGCGCGGCGAGACTCAGGTCGTCTGCCCCGCCGGCTCCCAGAGGCCGGTTGCTTACGTTGCCTATCAGATCGGAGGGGCACCCTGGGAGCGCATGGACACGAACGCCGTCCGTGTCGTCGAGATGGCGGGCTCGCGTTGGGCCATCGCGCACGCGCTGCGCGGCCTGCTCGACCAGTACGGCCTCGATGCCCTGGAGCTTCACTACGGGGGCTGCGATACGGAGATGGCGGCGATGGCTCACGGTTACGGCTGGCCCTCCGAACCTCGCGGCTTCCGGGGCACGGTCGGCATCATCAACCCATCGCGTTTCTGGGACGCATCGGCTGCCCTGTTCAGCGAACGGCTCGGCGCGGAGCGGTTCGGCCGGCTCAAGTTCACCGCGGACGAGACGGTGAGGATCGGCTATGGGGCGGAGGAACTGGTGCTGGAGGACGCGAGGGCCTTCACCAGGCTGGCCTTTGAGCACCCGGCCAGCCGTCACGAACTGCAACTGGGCCTGGCGCCGGAGTCCGAATTGGCACGGGTGCTGGAGGAACTGTTCCCCATGCCGGTGGTCAACTACGGCCTGAACTACTTCTGAGCGCGCCCCCCGGCCTCTTCCCATCTGCCGTAAGCTGGGCTAACAGCCCGTTGAAGAATGTGGCTCAGCCCCCCTCGCAGGCTCCAAAGCTCCGACAGCAACGACGGAGGCCTGGCTCGTAATGTAGCGCAGCCGCCCTCGGCTGCGGCGAATGGCCGGAACTCAGGCGAGGGCGCCTGAGCTACAAGGGCACGGCGCGCCGTGCCCCTACTTGACAAGGCCGAGACGGCCCTACCCGGAAGTTCGGTGTTGAAGCTCCACTAAGTCCCTTCCCAGCGGCTCTTTGGCGGCGTTTCTCTCGGATGCTTATTGACCTGACAGCACGAAGGGGCTACCATGCCGCGCAGTACGAAACACTCGAGGCGTTGCAGCGCCGGCTGGTAAATCTCCGTCGAGGCGATTGGAGGAGCAATGAGCAACTTTCGGATCGCATGCTGTCAGATTACGTGGAAGGACGTGCCCGAGGAACAGATGTTGGCTGAGATCCAGCAGGCCGGTTATGAGGGCGTCCCCGCCGGCCCACGCAAGGGCCTCACAACGCAGCAGGTGCTGGACCATCTGGCGAAGTTCGACCTGAAGCCGGTGCCCAGCTATCTCGGGGCCAATTTCTGGCTCAAAGAGGCGGAAGCCGCAGCCCTGGAGCGCGCGGAGCGGATGGCCGTTTTCGCGCGCGAAGCCGGCTGCACGGAACTCTTCGTCGCCTCGGGCGGCTTTGCGAACTACGTGACGGCGCGCGGGTTAAACCGTTCGCAGACGGCCGGGAACGTTCTGCCCGAGGACGGGATGACGGACGAGGAGTACGATCAGTGCGCCGCCACGCTGAACCGGGTCGGCGAGATCACCCTGAAAGAGGGCGTCCGCAGTTGCGTCCACAACCATGGCGGCACCCCGCTTGAGACTCGTGAGGAGATTGACCGTCTCTTCTCCCTTGTGGACCGCGAGCTGGTGTTCATGGGACCGGACACGGGACACCTGGCCCTGGGCGGCGTTGACGTGGTCGAATTCTTCCGGGACTATGCCGACAGCATCAAGACGGTGCACCTCAAGGACGTCGATCTGCCGGTGCTGGAAGAGGGCCGCGCGCAAGGGTGGGAATACTGGACGTTCAAGGAAAAGGGCGTCTGGACAGAGCTCGGCCAGGGCTTCATCGATTTCCCCGCCATGCTGGAAATCCTGAAGGCCGTGGACTACGACGGGTGGCTGGTCGTGGAAACCGACGTGACCCAGTTGCCCACCGCGGAAGAGAGCGCCGTCGTCAGCCGCAACTACCTGCGGAGCCTGGGCCTGTAGCAGACTGTTAAGGAAGTCGTGTTGCGTTTTCGCATTCCGCTGGTGGCGCGCGTGATGCCCAGTCGTAGGGGCACGGCGCGCCGTGCCCTTCCGTTGGCGCCGTTCCCGACGCAGGGGCTCTCAGCGTATGCCGGTTCGCCGGCAGGTCAGCTTTCCGCTGAACAAGGGGATGTGAATGGGAATATCCGACGCAGTTGCGCTGCTCAGTCTCGTCATTGCCTGCACGGTGCTTTTTCTCACTCAGTTTCGACGGCCGAGAGTGGGGGTCCATTTCAGCCCTGTGCTCAAATCGTACTACCGGAAGGACGGGTCCCTGGCGTTCTACCTGACAGTCACGTTCGACAACTCCGCTCTCACGCCGGGCTTGGTTCGTCACGTGGCCATGGTGCTCCACAGGCGGGACAACCCTAAGGCCCGTTTCCTCATGCCGTGGCGTTCCTTCGCGAGTTACAGCTTTGATGAGAAGAGGTGGTGGGCGACTGAGATGGCCAGAGCGCTGGCGGTCCCTGGCCGGTCTTCGGTGGACAAGACCATCTGGTTTGCGTGGGAGGGCAGAGCCCCGGACTTGGCCTTGGAAAAGGGTGAGTACGAGATCGAGCTTCTTTGGTGGGACGCGCGAGACCTCGTGCGAAGGTCTGCGCGCACGGTTCACGTGACGGAACGCATCCAGCAGAAGTTTCAGGAGTACCGGGAGAAGGCCAAGACGAGCTTCGTGGACCTCCCGCTGGACGCCGGCAGAGCGGAGAACAGAGTGTTGAATCCCTCGCAATACCGAGCTCTTCTGCGTGGACCAGGTAGATGAGCACTGAGAATGTCGAACCGGCCGTGGTCGGACCGCACCCTTGATGCGCGCCACGTGACGGGATCTCGGAACGGCCGGCGCTACTTTGTGGGATGAACGGGCCCGAAGGCCTCGGCCCGTTGCCCGATCATCAGAATCCTGCCAAAATCCGCCGCCGGCGGCGTGGTGTCCGAGATCCCCAGGATGAGATGGTCGCCGGCGCCCGCCGCGGCGAAGAAGCCGTCCAGAAACGCCTCGAAGTCCCGGTCGGACAGCGACGACGGCAGCAGCGCCACGGAAGGGATGCCGCCCATGATGGTGATTCGACCCTGAAAGGTATCCCTCACTTCTTTGAAAGACAGCTTCGTCATGGGCGCCGGGCAGATGGAATCGGCAATGTCAATGCCGGAGTCCAGGTAGTGCTGCAACAGCCCCGTGTTCTCGCCGTCGGTGTGCGTCAGCAGGAACTTGCCCCGGGCGTGCACGGTGTCCGCGAACGAGCTGAGCCAGGGCTGGATGTTGGCTCCGAAGAAGGGCGGGTATGTCACCGTCGCGTCGTAGTTCGCCCCGAGGAACAGCACCTCGGCCGGGCACTCGCCTGCGGTGCGGAGCATTCGACGCCAGTAACCGCCTATCTGTTGCGCCAGGTGTGCCAGTTCGTCCGGGTGGTCGTGCATCTCGTAGAAAAAGATATCCAGGGGCATCAGGTCGCGCTGAATGAGGTGCACGGGCGACGCTGCCGCGTTGACGTAGGCGACGGCCAGCCCGCGATCTCCCACGCGTTCTGCGAACTCAAGGTACCCGTCGAAGTTCGGCTCCACCCTGGCGTTCTCGAATATGTGCCCGAGCGCCGCGTAGTCCTCCGCGCCTTTGAACAGGTGCTGTTCCAGGTGAGTGATGGTCACTCCCGCCTGCCGCATCCCCTCGTCGTAGAGCACGACCGCGCTGACCGTCCCGACGGGCGTTTCGTACTGGACGTGAGTCCTGTCGCCCTGCACTCGCACCGAACGCTGCACGTTGTCCAGGACAGTCCGGTACGGCATGGCCTTCAGGTTGTACATGCCCAGCGGGCGGTCTGCGTCGTCCTCGGGGCCGCGAAGGTCGCGGAAGTCCGGGACCACGGCATGGAAGCCCATGCCGGCGTCCTCGACGATCTGGAAGAGGGACGCGTCGCGATATCTGGGGGGCAATGTGCCGGCTCGCCTGTTGGCCCTGTACCACAGGTCCAGGCGCGGGGCCCACGGAATCCGGTCGGTCGGCTCCCCTGCGACGGCCGCCAGCATTCTTTCCCGATGAGTCGTCGGCACGTGGGCATTCCTTTCGTCGGACCCGGATAGGGTCCGCTTCTTGAACCGGGGTGCCGTTCGCTCAGGCGACTTCGGGTTTTTCCAGCAGCCCTGCGGTGCGTTCTTGCACGGGTGCCAGGGCCGGCAGCCCGTTCTCCGGACTGTCCAGGTAGAAGTACGCGCAGCTCGACCAGTCGTCCTGCCGCTCGAAAAGGCCCTTCCCTGCCTCACCGTCGGGCGAAACATCGAGGAGTTCGAGCCCCGCCCCGGCCCTGTGGACCGCACGGCCCTCGAAGTGCCACCGCATCTTCTCCTCCGCGGTCCAGTAGCCGATCTGCTGGATGGTCACGCGGCAGTCCCGGTGGAAGTAGACGGGGTCCGGGATGTGATAGCGGTAGAAGCAATACTGCATGTTCTCGCCGTCTGCGACATGGCATCCCTGGAACATGTGAGCGTAACGGCCCTGACCCCACGCCGTGCCGATGTAGTCCTCCGTGCCAGTGCCGCTCAGGGTGGGCGACTCGGTGTCGCCGTCCAGATAGACCTTCACCTCGCCCTCGCCCCACCAGGAGCCGAAGTAGAGCTGCCGGTTGGCGATCGCGCCGACGTTGGACCCCAGAAAGCGGCCCTTGCCGTTCACGCGCGGCAGTATCTCGTAGTCCTTCTGAAGGGCCGTGGGGTTCTCGCGGCGCCAGTGCGCGTGCAGGTAGAGCACGTCATCCGGCAGCGCGTCTCCGACGGTGAAATCCACGTCGTAATAGAGCGACCCCAGATCAACGCTGCCCTCGTTGGTGAGGACCATCCTCATGCCCGTGCGGAAGGGCATGGGGACGCAGCAGTTGAAGCTGCGGCCTTCGGGGCTGCTGAAAAGGGCGGACTGGAACCGGGCCATCCGCCCCAGCCCTGTGCCGAAGAAATCCCCCAGCGGGGCGCTGACGGCGGGCTTCTTGGTCCCATCCCAGTAGAAGTCCAGCCTCAGGGCGCGCAGCATCTGCGGGGAGCGATCGCTGATGGTCACCCAGATGCGGCGGACCATCCCGCTTGTTCCGTTCGCCGTGGCCAGCGTCAGGCGCTCACCGGCTTTGAGTGGCAAACAGGAGCGGCCTTTGCGTCCGGCGTTGGCCTGCGCGGCCCTGCCCTTTTCGGCCTTCGGGTTCTCCGGACTGGCCCAACGCGTCCTCACGCCGTCCGGCACGACGTACAGCGGATGCCCGTTCATTCACCCTTTCCTTCCCTGGTTCTGAAGGCGAGGCGCTATTCCTTGACGAACTGCTTCCTTATCTCCTCGGGGTCGAGGTCGCACTTCCGCATCAGGCGGTAGAAGCTCTCGCGTGTCATACCCGCGTGCTGTGCCGCCCGCCGCACGCTGCCCTTGCACGTTATCAGGACCTCCCGCAGGTAGCGCCTCTGGCCGCGCGAGGCCAGGCGGTCCATTGCCTCCTGGTAGGACAGCCCGGCCGTATCGAGGTCCGCCGCGGAACGCCGGTTTGCATCTTGTTCGATGACCGGAAACGACGACGGCTCGTTCGATGGCATTTCGCAGTTCGCGCACATTGCCGGGCCAGGAGCAGTCCATCAGCAGCGCCAGGGCCGCCGGATCGATTTCGTATTCCTCAGCGCGCGCGCCCGCGAACTGCCGCAGGAAATGCCGCACGAGACCGGGGACATCTTCGGCTCGTTCCCTGAGGGGGGGCAGATGGATGGGAAACACGCTCAATCGGTAGTAAAGGTCCTCGCGGAGCCGGCCCTCTTTCCTGGCCGCTTCCAGGTCCTGATTGGTTGCGGCAATGATCCTCACGTCTACCGGCATATCTGTAGTATCGCCGACTCGCCGGATCTCCTTCTCCTGGATGGCTCGGGTTGTCTTGACCTGCAGCTCGGGGACTAGTTCGACGATCTCATCCAGGAAGAGGGTGCCTTCGTCGGCCGCCATGAACAGTCCCTGTTTACTCTTGGAGGCGCCGGTGAAGGCCCCGCGAACGTGGCCGAACAGTTCGCTCTCGATCAGCTCCCTGGGCACGGCCGCGCAGTTGATGGCCACAAAGCGATGGTCGCGCCGGGCGCTGGCCTGGTGGATGGCGCGTGCGAACAGCTCTTTTCCGGTTCCGCTCTCCCCGCTGAGCAGCACGGTGGCATCGGACTCCGCCGCCTTGCGCGCCAGCTCGTAGACGCGCTGCATCGGTTCGCTGTAGCCAATGATGTTCGGGAGTCCATACTTCTCCTCGACCTGCTCCCTGAGCATCCGCGCCTGCTCGCGCAGTTGTTTGCGTTCGACGGCTTTCGCCAACGTGAGGGTCGGCTCGTCGGGCTCAAACGGTTTGTGCACGTAGTCATACGCGCCGGCCTTGACTGCCGCCACGGCTTGGGGGATGCTGGCGAAGGCCGTCATCAGTATGACCTCGGTGTCGGGCCAGTCCGCCTTGATGATGCGCAGCACTTCCATGCCGTCCATGTCGGGCATCCGGATGTCCGACAGCACCGCGTCCACCGAGCGCCACCGGAGCAACTCGACCGCTTCTGCGCCCGTCTCGCAGGTCTTCACCTCGTAATCCGGCGCCAACAGCTTGACGAGCATGTCGCGGACGACCGGCTCGTCGTCAACCACCAGCACCCTGGGCTTCTTGGCCATCGCCTTGGTCTGCCCCGGAGGTCGAGTCGTTGCATTCCGTGCGCCGGAGCGGCCGCCGGCTTGAATCGCCGCACTCGGCAGCCATATAATCTACCCCATTGTAGGAAAACGGTGCAGTCCCGCAAGAGGAAGCCGGACGTCCGCAGAAAGAAAGCGGATACTGGATTCCGGCAAGGCAAAGACCTGTCCGGCGCCTCTGTCGTCATGTGTTCGATGCGTCGCGCAGCGGCCGGGTCATCTTGCTGAAGCCAGGGGAGGGTGAGAGTCGCAGTGAGGGCCGTCGTGCAGAGAGTTTCCAGGGCCAGCGTTCTCGTCGGCGGCCGGAAGACGGCCGAGATCGGCAAGGGACTGGCGGTCCTGCTCGGCGTCGGGCAGGGCGACGACGACGAAGCTGCCTCCTACCTCGCCGCCAAGATTGCGGGGCTGAGGATCTTCGACGATAAGGAGGGACGCCTGAATCGCTCGGTCGTGGACTGCGGCGGGGCCGTGTTGCTGGTGTCGCAGTTCACCCTCTACGGCGACTGCCGCAAGGGCCGGCGGCCGTCCTTCACGCGAGCGGCCGAGCCGGCGGAAGCGGAGCGGCTCTACGAGCTTGTGGCGCAGAAACTGAGACAGAAGGGCCTGGAAGTGCAGACCGGGCAGTTCAAGCAGGAGATGGAAGTGTCCCTGGTCAACCACGGACCCGTAACGGTGCTTCTGGACAGCGAGAAAGCATTCTGAGAATTAGAGGTCGCCGATGAGAGTCATCCGTCTTGCGCTGGCCTGCTCACTGCTGTTATCGGCCGCTGGCTGTTCGCTGTGGCAAAAGCCCGTGGCGGAAGATGTCGTTCTGACTGGGCCGCCCGAGGTGGAGCGGGAGCTTGCCCCGGTTCGAGAGCGGCGCGAGCCCCATCCGCTG
>DAOVRD010000322.1 GCA_030628375.1 Planctomycetota bacterium | reverse complement strand
TGAGCGTCGCGTGCAGGCCGACACACAGGCCCTCCTCCGAGCCGAGGAGCTCGGCGGCCTCCTCGAAGGCCGGCGCCGGCACCATGACGGATGCGTTCAGGAGGATGCCCCTGCGGTAGCAGTTCCAGATCGCCACGTTCGCGCTGTTGCACGACCCGCCGTCGTCCGCCCGCGTCACAAGGTGGATGCGCTGTTTGCTCATGACCGGAATCCCTTGCCTCTAAAAGGTTCGCCCAGATGCCTGTCCGCCAGGGCTGTGGAGGTGCCGAGACCGTGCTGCGCGATGGTTGGAGCGTCGTCACGCATCGGCGATATCGGCCGCCAGCTCGCTGCACGTGACCCAACGCACCTGTGTCCCCCACAGGGCCGCAACCCGCCGCCCTACCTCCTCCAGCGCCCGCAACCCCGTGCGCCGTCGGTTGGAGTACATGCTCTGCCAGTGCGTGTGGAAAACCACAGGGGTGCCCGCCACGAAGAGCTCTGTGAGACGCCCCTCTTGCCCGTCCTCCGTCACGTAGAAGTCCGCGATGGATCGGACATACTCCGGGCTCGTATCGTCAGTGTCCATTGTCTGCCAGAGGAAGTCAGGGCACTGCGAGACGATGCTCACGAGCCAGTCCTCGCCTTCGCGGAGCACGAGTTCGGACAGGAACTGGTTCCCTTCGTAGTTTGTATGCAGGAAGTACCACGTCTGGCCTTGGCCGTTCACCTCTTTCATCGCCGCCAGTATGGCGCGCTGATAGTCGGGCTCGACCTCGCGCCGCAGGCCCCAGGGAAACGTGAAGCCGGTGGCGTTGAGTCCCGCCTCATTGAGGAAACGCAGGGCAGTGGCGACGTAAGGCGTGAGGGTGGCTTCCGTCTGGTGTGCGGCCCAGTCGCGTTCGTTCTCGTCGAGCAGCGCGAAGGTCTTCAGGTCCAGCGCCTGCGCGTGGGTCAGGACTTCGGGCGTAATATCCATCACCGGCATCACCTTCGTACGCACCGTGCGCACCCACGACCTGAGCGTCCGCATGTCGCAGCCCGGCCATCCCTCGCTGATCTTGCCGAGCCCTGCCGGGTACGGGAGGACGGAGAACTTGCCCCGAATGCCGTGCCGGGAGATGACGCGGACGAAGTCGCCGATGAAGTCGGGCGCGACGTCTTTCACGACCGGCTCGCCCGATTTCTGGACGGGCGCATCTGTCTTCTGTCCTGCGGCGGCGTGCCACCAGTAAACATTGACCAGCGGGGCGCCGTCGTCAATGATCAGGCACATCGGGACTGCCATTGTTCGGGCCCTCCGTTCTCTTGGGCAGTGCCGGCGATCAGGCCAATGGCGCCCCTACTCGATGAGGAACACCTCTCCCTGGTTCAGCTTGTGGAAACGCCGCTGCATGGGCTCGGGAAGCCTGGCCCTCAGCTCGTCCGGGTAGCCCTTCGTCCAGAAGCGGTTCTGCTCGGTCTTGATGTAGGTGGCGAAGTGCTGGGGGAAGACGTGCTCCGGGTCGAGGGTCGTTATCAGATCCGCGGAGCGTTCGACGTGCATGTTGTGTTCGGTAGGCGAAACGAAAAGGACGTCCACGTGCTCCAGCTCGAAATGATCCTTCAGCAGCACGGAGTCCCCCGGTTGCAGAATGCGCTTTCCATCCAGGGTCAGCAGGTAGCCGCAGTCGTCGAAGTTGGCCGTTGAGTTCACCGCAAAGCGCGCGTGGCCGTGAAGCGCACGCTGGGGTTCAACGTGGAAGCCCGCGATGTCGAAGGGCTCGCGGGGCCGTGGAACCTGAATCCGCTCCTTGGGAATGTCGCACTCGCCGGCAGTGTCGAGGCAGTTGGCGGGGATGACGAACGTGCATCCGCCGTTCTCGGCCAGGACGCGGCAGGTCGGCCGGTTGAAGTGGTCGCCGTGCCCGTGCGTGACGAAGAGCACGTCGAGCTTGGGCGCCAGCACCTCGGCATGAATGGGGGGCTCTGCCAGTCGCCTGCCCGGGGACTCCAGGTCCAGGTCGAAGCCGATGAGGTGACCCTCTGCCTGTACGAGCCATCCGGCGTTCCCGAGCCAGCAGACGGCTATGCCCTTCTGGACCGATGTGATTTCCTCAAGCAGCCCTGTTCCCGCCATCGTCCGGACCTCCGTGTTGCAAGTGTTCTCGTCGCGCCGCATAGCGTCCACCCGTGGACGGACGCCGCGACAGACGCGCGCTCCCCGCTTGAGCCCGCCGCTTCAGATGGGCCCTGCGATTCTATGTGGTCGGACCCGGCCGGTCAAGGCGGCGACACACAATTGTATACGTGTCGGGTGGCCACTGCACGTCCGCAATGCTGGTAGGCTGGATCCGCTTTCGTAGGGGCACGGCGGGCCGTGCCCTTAGTTCACAAGGCTGAAATGGCCCTACCGGGAAGTTCGGTGTTGAAGCTCCACCAGGAGAAAACCTTTTGCTCAGGAGGCCAAGGGCAGTATGATTTACACTGTCGGCGCCCGCAAGGGCCGTGGGGCGGAGAGCACTGTCAAGGAGATCTGCGACATGAACGAAGACAATCCGACGCTTCCCGTTGTGCAATGGGGCAAGCACCACATCAGCCGGCTCCTGGCTGGGCACGATCAGTTGAAGGGACATGCTCATATCAGCGCCGCCTTGTCGGAAGCCATGCGTGAATGGTTCGATCCGGCCAAAGGACACGACCTGGAACTGCTGAAACGCTGCGAGGAATTGGGAATCAACACCGTCCAATTAGGTGACCCGCCCATGCACGACCTGCTGCGAAGATACAAAGCGCAGGGCGGCGATATGCAATGGATAGCGACCTTCTATGGCAATGACGAGGGGAAACTGAAATTCGGTACACGCGAGGGACTCGAGGCAGAACTCCAGACGCTGGTGCAGATGGATCCGCAGCCGATCGGGATTGCGCACTTCGGGGGGCGCACGGACCGCAAGTACCTGGAAGGAAAGATGGACGACGTGCGCGACCTTCTGAAGCGCTTCCGCGACACGGGACTTCTGGTAGGCTTGACGTCGCATTGCGTCGAAGCCCTGGAATACGCGGTCGAACGGGACTGGGACGTTGATTTCTACCAGTGCTGCTTCTACACGGTATACGTCCACGTGGGGACGAAGATGATCAATCGCGAAGTTGAGAAATACGATGACGGCGACCGGGACCGGATGGTTCGGTTCATCGGGGAGGTCAACAAGCCGTGTATTGCCTACAAGGTGCTCGCCGCGGGCGGCAAGTGCGGCAGCGAGGCGCAAGTGCGGTCTGCCATCGAATTCGCCTGCAAACACATCAAGGAAACGGATGTGCTCCTCGTGGGCATGTGGCAGAAAGAACGGGACCAGGTGGCTCAGAACGTCAGATGGGTCAGCAAATTCCTGACATAGCCAAAGGAGGGGAGCGATGAGTACAGTGATTGGAGTCGCCGGTAGTGCAAGGAGAAAAGGTAATTCCGCAACATTGATGCGGGCAGTATTGAGCGGCGCCGCCCAGGCCGGGGCGGACACGAAAGAAGTATACCTGAATGGGCTTGTTCTCCAGGGATGCCAGGGATGCGACAATTGTTCGGCCGAAGGTAAGTGCATTCTGAATGACGAGCTGACGCCTGTTCTGGATGAACTTCGCAGGGCAGAGGGTTGGGTACTTGCATCGCCGATTTACTATGACGGCGTTACCGGGCAAATGAAGACTTTCTTCGACCGTTGTCGCACCTTCACAAGAGACCCCGAAACGCAAGCATTGCGACCGCAACTCAAGGGCAAGAGAAAAGGGATTGTGATTGTTGCATACGAGGATAAGCCAAGAAAAGACTATTATCATGAAGCGGAGAAACTGGCGAATTACCTGGCCTGGATGGGTGACTTCGGCAAGGTTGACATAATCTCTGAAGGCAACTTGGGCCCCAGAGATGCCGCCGCCGGTAGGCCCGACCTCTTGGCCAGAGCTGAAAGGCTAGGGAAGGACACATTCGGTTGAGGGCCAAGCACTACGACGTTAATCCACCACGCGCCGTCGCCATAGCGGCTTTGGCGCGTCGGCGACAGAGGCACCGAGAGCGCGGAGAACGGCAACGCTCGTGCTACGTAGCGGCCTACTCCGCCGTAGTAGCCTCGGCTACGACTCGTGCTACGTAGCGAACTACTTCGCAGAGTAGCATAAGAGGGGTAAATGGAGCGGTTAGTAGGACACGCGACTCATGGGCACAAAGCGGCGGAAAATCCAGTTGGAACTGGCCTTTATGGCAGAGGGTAGGGGTGAAGCCCTGATGGCTGCGGATAAAGGGGCCGAAGCGTCCAGGGCGAAGCGTACACCCGAAGACCCGGCGTTAGCTGTTTTGTTAATGGCAAAACAGGGAACAGCTTAACCAGCCGAGCCGCCGTGGTACGGACCCGTATGCCTGGTGGTGTGACAGGGGAAGCCCGCGAGGGCATACCTAATATCGATTATAAACAATTTTGTTAATCTGGGAGATTTGGGCAAAATATACTTGACATTGGGGCGGAGAAATGATAAACTTGGTAATAGTTTAATACAGGTACAAGAAGGAAGATAAGTGCAAACAATGTCGTTATCGAGCAAAAGAGGATGTTAAGAGGCTGTAATTGCGGATTGGCGGTC
>DAOVRD010000163.1 GCA_030628375.1 Planctomycetota bacterium | reverse complement strand
CGTGAAAGACAAGTCCCGGCGGGACAGGCCGGGTAGATTCTAGCGGGGAGGTCGCGTGCACCCTTATTTGTTCGCCATCCCTCTGCCGTGGGGCCGGACCTTCCGCGTTCCGTCCTACGGTTCGATGATACTGCTGGGGCTCCTTCTGTGCCTCTGGCTCGCGCAGCGTCGAGCCAGGCGCATGGGCCTGGACCCGCTCGCCGTGTTCGATACGCTCATCATCACCTTCCTGGGCGGTCTGGTCGGGGCGCGGTTCTTCTACGTGGTCCACCACTGGAGCCAGTTCGCCGATGAGGTCTGGAGGGTCGTGTTTCTCTGGGAAGGCGGCCTGGCGTTCTACGGAGGCCTGATCGGGGGGGCGGCGGGCCTGCTGGGCGGGCTGCGGAAGAAGAGACTGCCCTTGCGACCCACATTGGATGTGGTCTGCAGCCTCATCCCCCTGGGGCACGCGTTCGGGCGAATGGGCTGCTTCCTGAACGGCTGTTGCTTCGGCAAGATAACCGATTCCTGGCTGGGGATGCGGTTCCCGCGCGTCCTGATCGAGGGTGCGTCCCTTAACCCGCTGCTGAATGTTGACGGGCAGAGGATAAGCTCCCCCATCTTCGCAGAGCAGGTTGCCTACGGTTGGCCCGTGGAGGTCTTCAATCGCGTCCGGGAGTCCTTCAGTGCCGGGTTTGTCCAGGAGTTCGGCGAGGCCACCGTGCTGATGACCGACCGCTATCTGCTGCACAACATGCGGGAGTGGTCGCTGCCCGTCCACCCCACACAGCTATACGCGGTCGGCTACAACCTGGTCATATTCGGCATACTGAGTTTCCTTCTGTTGCGGCGTCGGCGGGCGGGTGAGATCGCCTGGTTGTACGGGATCCTCTACGGCACCGCGCGCTTCGTGAACGAGTTCTTCCGCGTCAACGAGCCCCTGCCTGCGCTTGGGGGGATGACGGTTTTCCATGTAATGTCGGCGGCAACGGTGATCCTGGGCCTTGTGCTCTTGCTGGACAGCAGGCGACGGCCGCGCGAACCCCTGCCGGAGCCCTGGCTGCCGTCCGGCGCGGAGAAGGATGCAGCCACGTGACCTGCCCCCCCTGGCAGCCCGTTGGAGAATGTGGCTCAGCCGCCCTTGCAGGCTCCAAAGCTCCGGTAGGAGCGACGGAGGCCCGGCTCGTAATGTAGCGCAGCCGCCCTCGGCTGCGGCGGATGGGAATGGCCGGAACTCAGGCGAGGGCGCCTGAGCTACACAGCAGCACCTCAGGGCTGTAGCTGGTCCGCCGTCGTGCGTGCCAGTTCGCGGGCCTGTTCGGCGGTGGAGATCAAGCCGTCCAGTTGGGCCTCTCGCACGCGGTCGAGCACCTTTCCGAAGAGCGGCCCCGGCTCGTAGCCCATCTCGATCAGGTCGTCCCCCGTGATCAGCGGCGGAGGCTGCGCCACCTCCGGCGGCATGTTGCGCCACCTGTCCATCACGTATTCGTAACCGTCCAGCCTGCCCCAACTGCCCAGGGCGTCGGCCCGGTGGAGTTCGGCCAGTTGCTCGAAGCCCGGCTCTGCGAACAGCCTCTTGAGCGTGCTTTCCTTCATGTTCGGCGCGTCTTTGAAATAGAGGTGCCGCTCCACGAGCCAGCAGATCCGTTCTGTCTCGTCGTTGGACAGACGCAGGCGCCGGCAGACCTGCCACGTCATCTGGCGGCCTATCTCGCAGTGCTCAGGGAAGCACTTCGGCCCGCCTTGCCGGCTCGCCTGCGGTTTGCCGATGTCGTGAAGCAGCGCCGCCATGGCCAGCTCGAAGTCGGGATGCGGGCCCAGCTTCTCCACCGTGAGGATCGTGTGCACGAACACGTCCCCCTCAGGATGGTAGTTCTCCGGCTGCTCGCAGCCTTTCGTCTCCACCAGTTCAGGGAAGAGCACGAACAGCATCCCCAGTTCGTCCATCAGGCGGAGCGCGCCGGCCGGGTCCCTGTCGGTCAGGATTATCCTCAGCTCTTCCTGCAACCGCTCAGGGCTGACGTCCGCGCACAAGTGAGCCAACGAGCGGATGGCCTGCCGCGTCTTCTCCTCGATGGCGAACTCGAGCCGGGCGGCGAACCGGGCCGCACGCAGCAGCCGCAGGCGGTCTTCCTGGAAACGAGTCACCGGGTCGCCGATGGCCCGCACGAGGCGCCTTTCCAGATCGGCCCGCCCTCCCACGAAGTCCAGCAACGTGTCCTCCAGCGGGTCCCAGAACATGCCGTTGATGGTGAAGTCGCGGCGCATGGCGTCCTGCTCGGGTTCGCAAAACGTCACGCCGTCCGGATGCCGGCCATCCGAGTAGCCCCAATCTCGGCGGAAGGTCGCCACCTCGTAGGGCGACCCGTCCAGGATCACCAGGCAGACGCCGAACTGCTTCCCGACGGCCCTGGTCTCCTCGAACAGCTCCTCCACCTGGCCGGGGCGGGCGCTGGTGGCCACGTCGTAGTCCCTGGGCACCTCGCCCCTGAGCAGGTCGCGCACGCAGCCCCCCGCCAGCAACGCCTGATGGCCGCCACTGCGCAGCCGACGCACGATCTCCTCAGCCCCGCGGTACCTGCTGTCTGTGGGTCTGCGAATCATCTTCCGCCACCACCGACTGTGCCGGGCCGCGCGTCGCGCACAGTCCCCGGCCGCCATGGGTGCCCGTGAGCATCCGATGCTTTTATGTTACCACGCCGCCACCGCCCGGCACCCGGAATCCGTGGAGCGCGGACAGCGGGAACGCCCGCGCGGCGAAGGCCGCATTTGCGCGGGCAAACCTGCGGGCCGTATAATCCCCGCTCCGGTCAGGCGAGGAGACGCCGGTGGATTACCGAAAGCGCAGGGCCATCTTCTGCCGTCAGCTCGAACAGCTCGGGCTGGACGCCTACTGGCTGGTCAGCTCCGCCAACGTCAGGTACCTGTCCGGGTTCACCGGCGAGGACAGCACGCTGCTTCTGACGCCGGGGCGGACGGTTCTGATCACCGACTCGCGCTACCTGGAACAGGCCGAGCGGGAGAGCGAGGTGGACGAGGTGGTCAGTCGCCACCAGGGAATGGCCGAGACGGTGGGCACGCTCTGCAAGGAGGCCGGCACCAGGAGAGTCGGCGTGACCGGGGCCAACCTTTCCCACGCCCATTACGAGGCAATCGCCCTGGCGGCGCCGTCGGTGGATATAAGGAGCCAGAAGCAGGGCATTGCGGAGAAGATGCGACTGCGCAAAGACGCGGATGAGGTGGAGGCCATCCGCGCGGCATTGCGACTGGCCGAGGCAGCCTTCTCCGGCCTGCTGGAGCACATCGAGGCCGGCAGGACGGAACGGTGGCTGGCGGCAAGGCTGGACTATGAGATGCGAACGCTGGGAGCGGACGGGGCCGCGTTCGAGACCATCTGCGCCGTGGACGCCAACGCCAGCCTTCCCCATGCCACGCCGTGCGAAACGCAAGTGACGCCCCAGAGCAGCATCCTGTTCGATTGGGGGGCGCGGTTGAACGGGTATTGCTCCGACTTGACACGCACAATCTGCGTGGGTACAATTCCTTCGAGACTGGACGCCCTGGTAGGCGTCGTTCTGGACGCCCGGGCGGCGGTTCTCGAAAAGCTGAAACCTGGATTTCGTTGTGCTGAGGCCGACGCGGTCGGGCGTGCCGTTGTGGCGAAAGCCGGCTACGGCCAGTATTTCGGGCACGGCCTGGGCCATGGGGTCGGCCTCGCAGTGCATGAGGGGCCGCGACTGGGCCCACGCGCGGAGACGATCCTGCTGCCGGGGATGGTCGTGACCGTGGAGCCCGGCATCTATCTGCCGGGGGAGGCAGGCGTCCGAATCGAAGAGATGGCCCTGATCGTCTCCGACGGCCACGAGTTGCTGAGCGGGCTGCCGCAGAGACCCAGCCAGTTTCGGCTTGCGGGTGGGTGAGGGTCGGGGCAGCAGTTGGCCTGCGCGGGCGGGGATCGTTGCCGTAATCAGAAGCGGAGATCCATACTAAGGAAATCCACGAATGGATACGGCCGAAAGAGTCCGCCAACTGATCGCCATAATGGTGGAGAACGACCTGGCCGAGCTCGAGGTGGAAGAACCCGAGCTGCGAGTCAGGATACTGAAGAGCGCGCCCGTGCCATACCTGCCGCCCGGCTTCAACTACGCGCAGTTTCAGCCCCCACCGGGCACACCAGGCTTCCCTCCGGCCCTTCAGACACCGGGCGAGGGGGAGCAGACGGGCGCCGCTTCGTCCAAGGAAGAGAAGCTGGTCGAGATCACCTCTCCCATGGTGGGCACCTTCTACAGGGCGCCGAGCCCGGGGGCCGATCATTACGTGACGATCGGTTCCGAGGTCGAGCCCGACACTGTCGTCTGCATCATCGAAGCGATGAAGGTCATGAACGAGATCAAGGCCGAGGTCAGCGGCACGATCGTCGAGATCCTGGTTCAGGACGCCGAACCCATCGAATTCGGGCAGGTGTTCTTCCTGGTCGAGCCCGCCGAACGGTAGTCGTCGCGTCGGACATCGGGCCGTCGGTCATCCCCACAAACTCTCGCTATCGCAGAAAGCATGTTCAGCAGAGTCCTCATCGCCAACAGGGGAGAGATCGCGCTGCGCATCCTGCGCGCGTGCAAGGAGCTGGGCATCGAGACCGTCATCGTCTATTCGAAGGCCGACGTGGGTTCCAAGTACCTGGACCTGGCCGACGAACCCGTCTGCATCGGTCCGGAGCCGGCCGGCGAGAGCTACCTGAACATCCCCCACATAATCAGCGCCGCCGAGATCACCAACGTTGACGCCATCCATCCCGGATACGGCTTTCTGGCCGAGGAGGACACCTTCGCCGAGATCTGCGAGGAGTCCAACATTATCTTCATCGGTCCTCGCTCGGACGTCATGCGCAAGCTCGGCAACAAGATCGAAGCCCGCCGCATCGCCCAGGAGAACAAGGTGGCCGTGATCCCGGGCAGCGACGCCACCGTTGAGGACGAAGAGCAGGCCCTGGAACTGGCGCATCAGGTCGGCTACCCCGTCATGATCAAGGCGGTAGCCGGCGGCGGCGGCCGCGGCATCAGGATCGCTCACAACGATATCAGCCTCAAGAACATGCTCGCGCTCGCCCGCAGCGAAGCGGACGCTGCCTTCAAGAACTCCGCCGTCTACATCGAGAAGGTGCTGGAGCGCGCACGGCACGTGGAAGTGCAGATCCTGGCCGACCATCACGGCAACGTGATCCATCTGGGGGAACGCGACTGCTCCATCCAGCGGCGCTTTCAGAAGCTGATTGAAGAGACGCCCTGCCCCGGCATTGACAACGACCTGCGCGAGAAGATCACTCGCGCGGCCGTGAAACTCGCACGCGCCGTCGGCTACACCAACGCAGGAACCGTGGAATTCCTGGTGGACCAGAACAAGGATTTCTACTTCATCGAGATGAACACGCGCTTGCAGGTCGAACATCCCATCACGGAGCAGGTGACGGGACTGGACCTTGTCAAGAACCAGATACGCATTGCCGCGGGCGAGGACCTTCCGCTGCAGCAGAAGAGAGTGGAGTTCAAGGGAGTGTCCATAGAATGCCGCATCAACGCTGAGAATCCCACCGACGAGTTCCGCACTTCCGCGGGCACAATCACCGAATTCGTGCCGCCCGGCGGACCCGGCGTACGGGTGGACACCCACTGTTACAGTGGCTACGAGGTGAAAACGTTCTACGACTCAATGATCGCCAAGCTCATCGTTCACCAGCCTACTCGCGAAGAGGCGTTGGCCTGCCTGCACCGCGCCCTGAGCGAATTCGTCATCCAGGGCATCCACACGACCATCCCCTTCTACCGCGACTTGATCCAGCACGGCAGCTACGTGAACGGCGACTTCCACATCCGCTTCGTGGAAGAATTCGTCGAGTCGAGCTAACCACAGAAGGGCTCGCCAGCCATGTGGCAATTGACATAGGTAAGCCCTCGCGGGCTGTCCCTGTCACAGCACATAACGGCAATTATGAATTGGAGTTCAGGGCGGCTCGCCTCGTGTCCCTTTTTGGCCGGATTTGGCCGGATTTGGCCGCTCTTGCCACGCATTTCGGGCCGTCCACAATGCGCCAAAGCCTTCTTGTCAAAGAGCTTACGTCAACCGGCGTTGGAGTCCAGGACGTGGACGGGGTGTCCTTTTTCGCCCGCAGCGTTTGCCTGGAGCCGCCCGATCTCGTGGGTGAGCTTTAAGATACCGCTCTGCAAGGACTTACGCAGGCGGGGCGCGTCCAGCCGCGCGTCCTCCTCGTCCTCGTCCTCGAAGGGCGTACAGGTGTCCTGCTGGGCTCCCATGGTAAGGACATTATAGACGTTCGGCGCGGACGGTGTGTCCGTCCAGGCCCCTCAAAAGGCCGGAGACTGTAGGCTGGAGACCGTAGGTACGTCCCTCCAGTCTCCAGCCTCCAGCCTGCCGTTCTCATCGCGCCGTCACGCCCCTTCAAGCAGTTCCAGCGCCGCCCGGCGGGCGTCTTCGAGATACTCCGGATGGTTGCACACGAGATCATCCTTGGCATCCACGCCGGGATAGAAGCGCGTGACCGGGCATCCCATGTTCAGCGTGGACATCCAGGCCTTCACGATCGTGCGGGCGCACCCGTAATAGCGCTCCCTGTCCATAGCGCCAACGCAGAGGAACATGCCGGTGCGGCGCGGCTGTGGAGGGCGCCCCAGCCTGTAAGTGCGCGCCCAGAAGCATTGAAACCTGTCTATGAGCACTTTGAAGTGCCCGGGCAGGGAGGTGAAGTAAATGGGTGAAGCCACCACCACGTGGTCCACCTCGCAGAAACGCACGTAAAGCTCCTGCATCGCGTCGCGCTGGACGCACACGCCTGTATCCCAGCAGCCGTTGCAGCTCAGGCAAGGGGAGATGGCGAGGTCGCGGGGGATGATGGTCTCCACCTTGACGCCGCGTTCGCGCAGGACGTCCAGCGCGCTCTCAAGCACTGCGTCGCTGTTGCCGCCGCGCCGCGCACTCGCCGCCACCGCCAGCACTTCCGTCACGCGTGGCCCCCTTCCCGGTAGACGGCAGGATCGGGCAGGCCCGCCTCTTCGAAGCCTTTCTTGCGCAGCCGGCAGCTATCGCAGCGCCCGCACGCGCGACCTTCGGCGTCGGGATCGTAACAGCTCATCGTCAGCGAGTAGTCCACGCCCAGCTCGGTGCCGGTGCGGATGATGTCCGCCTTGCTCAGGTTGATCAGGGGCGCGACAATGCTCGGCCCCCTGCCCTCCACGGCGCGCCGGGTGGCCAGCGCCGCCAGCCGCCGAAAGGCCTCCACATACTCAGGGCGGCAGTCCGGATATCCGCTGTAGTCCACCGCGTTGACGCCGACGTAGATGGCGTCGGAGGCCGTCACCTCGGCGAAGGCGAGCGCAAAGGCGAGGAATATGGTGTTGCGGGCAGGAACGTAGGTGGCCGGGATCCCCTTGGACATGCGGTCCTGGCTGCGGTCCCGAGGCACTTCGATCGAGGCGTCGGTCAGCGCGGAGCCGCCCAACTCGCCCAGCGGAATGGCAAGCACGGTATGCCGCACGGCGCCCAGGGACTCGGCCACGCGCCGTGCCGCCTCCAGCTCCACCGCGTGTCTCTGTCCGTAACGGAAACTGAGCGCGTGGCACCGGTAGCCGTCGCGCACGGCAACGGCCAGGGCCGTAGCCGAATCCACGCCGCCGCTCAGCAGCACCACCGCGCCGCGCTCTTGTGAAGGCTGTTCCGCCACCGCTGTCTCCCCTATCTCCAGGCCACCAACATATCCAGCGGCGCGCCGCGATGCAACGTCGGCCGACCCGGCGCGTCACAGGTCCGGCTTGCAAGGGGCGTCTCATTGCAGGTATAAACAGAGTGGAGGGGCACAGACCGCACGGGAGCAGCAGCACAACGCCGGGACAGGGAAGCCCACCTCAAGAACACCTCACTTTGGAGCGATGCCAGGATGAAGGGGACTATCACTCTGTTTGAGGACGGCTATGTTGACCAGATGTGGCCCATAACGCTGACGCGGCCGGCCTTCGCCGTCACGTGCGCCGCCTACAATCTCTACGAGGTAGCCGCACTGGCGGCTGAGCACGTGAGCTACATCATCAGGGACTACCTGAAGGGAACGACGGCCCACTCCTTCCCCAGCCCGGCGACCAACGAAGAACCTGCGCTGTTCCTGAACGCTTCGGTCGCCCCGGACGTGCGTTACGTGGAGCGACTGCGCGAGCTGACGGCGCGGGGCGAGCCCTTCATGTGCACCTCAGGGGACCGCGTGACGGCGGCGGTGCTGCCCTCCGGCGTCGAGGTCCCGCAGCCGCTCTGTCCCGCGGATGTCACCCCGTATCTTCTGGGCCTCAGCCTTCCGCTCTGTGACGACGAGCCGTTCAAGACCTTCGACTATCCGTTCCACGTTGTGGGTGCCCTCGCCGAGCTTTTCTCCGCAAACATCCGCAGCAGGATAGAGCGCGGCAGTTACCGCGAGATCCAACCCGGCCTCTTCGTGGGGGACGGCGTGAGCATCGCCCCAACCGCCGTCTTCCACGCGGACGAAGGCCCTGTTGTTCTGGACGACGGGGTCCGCGTCCTGGACTTCACCTATCTCCACGGCCCCCTCTACGTCGGCCCCAGGTCGCGCATCATCGAGCGATCCTCGGTGAAGGAGTTCACCGCCATCCGCCACACCTGCAAGATCGGTGGAGAAGTGGAAGCATGCGTCATCGAACCGTACACAAACAAACAGCATCACGGGTTCCTGGGCCATGCCTACGTGGGCTCGTGGGTGAACCTGGGGGCCGGCACGAGCAACAGCGACCTCAAGAACACTTACGGCGAGATCCGCGTGCAACTGGGCGACCGGCGCGTGGAGACCGGGATGCAGTTCCTGGGCTGCATCATCGGCGACTACGCAAAGAGCGCCATCAACACCAGCATCTTCACCGGAAAGATCATCGGCGTGGGGAGCATGCTCTACGGCTACGTGGGCCAGAACGTGCCGAGCTT
>DAOVRD010000376.1 GCA_030628375.1 Planctomycetota bacterium | reverse complement strand
GCGGCCCACAGAGACATCGACGACGCTGACTACATCTTCCAGGCGAAACGTTACGCCTGGTCGAGCATGCGGGCGGAGCTGGTGATCCTTACCGATTTCGAGACCTTCCGGGTCTACGACTGTCGGAGCCGCCCCGACATCACCAGGCCGCGGGAGGGCGAGTTGGAGCGATTTCACATGTCCTACGGCGACTACGCACGCTGTCATCGGGCGGGTGAAAACCGGCCACCGGGGGGCGGGTCAAGACCGGCCAGTGCCAATGGGTGGTCTGAGCATTATTTGACCTTTTCTTTGCTGGCTTTGCAAGTCGTCTGATCGGCCGTTTCGGCCCGGGGGTTGTTCCTGAGCCTGTAGCTCTTTCCCGTGATGGGGATGATGTGGGCGTGGTGCAGGAATCGGTCCAGAATGGCGCCGGCGGCGGCGACGTCGCCGATGAGCTTTCCCCAGTCCTCGATGGGCCGGTTGGAGGTCATCATGGTCGAGCGGTTTTCGTAGCGGCGCATGATGATCTCGAAGAAGTATTCGCCGGAGCGCTTGGGAAGTTGCTTCAGGCCCATGTCGTCGAGGATGAGCAGGTCCGGCTTGAGGTACTTTATGAGGATGCGCTCCTCTCCTCCGAGGGCTTCGTCGCGCAGGAAGTCGCGGACCAGATCGAAGATGGAGCGGTAGAGGACGAGGTATCCGGCCTTGATGGCCTCGTAGCCGATCGCCTGGGCCAGGTGGCTCTTGCCCACGCCGGGCGGGCCGATGAAGAGCACGTCGCGGCGCTCGCGGATGAAATGCCCGGCGGCCAGATCGAAGATCGTCTTTCGCTTGATGGATGGATTGAAGCGCCAGTCGAAGTCCTCGAGGGTTTTCATGTCCCGGAAAGCCGCCCCTTTGATCCGGCGCGCGATTCGGCGCTCGCCTCGGACGTGCAGTTCGTCCTGCAGGAGCAGCTCGAGGAAATCCTCGTGGCTGAGCGCGTGGCCTTTGGCCTCCAGGAGCCGCACGTCGAGCGACTGGGCCAGGCCGCTGAGGCGCAAGCTTTTCAGGGCGTCGATGAGACTGTTTTTCATGGCAGCGTCCTTTCGGGAGCATTGACCGGGATATCGTCGTCCCGTAGATTATGGATCGCCATAAACTCGCCGTTGCCGTTGGCCTCCTGGCGAAACGAGACCTTGATGTGTCGTGCATAGGCGTCCATGGGTCGAATGAGGGGATGATTCTGGACCAGTTCCACCTGATGTGAGGGCTGCTTCATCAGTTGCCGCAAGGCCCGCAGGCGATAGGCGCTGTGAGAGAGTGCCCTTTCACACGCGTGCTCCAGGTCGTCGGCGGGGTGTTTGCGCGTCATGGCCAGGAGCCCCTGCAGGATGCGCACGCCCTGTATGCCCCGGTGCTCGAGCACGGCCTGGGCCCAGCGGAAGGTTTGCGGTCCGACAAGACGGACCCGCTTCAGGAGCCAGCCCGCGCCGCGTTCGACGCCGGATATCTTCTCCGAGGCGATATGCCTGGGATCGGTGCTGAAGCGCCCCTTCTCGTGCTTGACGTGCAGGGCGATCTGCTCCATGCGGCCGTTGAAGATCCGCACCAGACGGCTGTCCCACCGCACCCAGACGCGATGGCCCAGGTACTCCGGCGGCACGGAGTAGTAGGCCCTGTCCACTTCGACGTGGGCGTCGCGATGGACGGAGCGTTGCGCCTCGTGGAAGAAGGGAAACCGCGTGGCGGGCAAGGGCAACAAGGCCGGTTTCTCAGCCTCTTCGAAGAGCTGCTTGACCTGCTTCTTCGTCGTGCCGTGGATGCGGTGGTCGGCGACCTGGCGCTCCCACCGGTCCAGATGGGCGTTCTCTTCGGCCAGGCTTGCGAAGAGGCGGCCCTTCAGCGCGTTGTTGCGGACATACTTGACCCCCGCTTCAACCTTGCCCTTGTGCCGGGGCATGTAGGGCTTGGCCGGCAGGACCACCGTGCCGTAATGTCGGCAGAAGGCCTGGATCTTGGGATTCAGTTCCGGGTCGTACCAGTCGGGCCTCTTCACGGCCGCGCGAAGATTATCGATAATGAGGGTCCTGGGAACGCCTCCCATGGCCCAGAAGGCGTCCTCCAGGGCGCGGATGAAATCATCGGTTGTTTGACGCCAGACCGCGCTGGAGTGCCCTTTGCGCGAATGGCTCAGCACCAGGCGAAGGACGTGAGGAAACCTGCGCCGGCCATCGAGAAGGACCGGCGCGCCCCGGCCGAAATCCACCTGCCCCTCGGCGCCCGGCGGGCATTCCATCCGGCGAAACGGCAAGGGGGAGCACTTGCCCAGCCGGTGCACGAAGCGCTTCACCGAGGTGTAACTGGCCTCAAAGCCATGCTCGGAGACCAGGTCCTGCCAAATGCGTTGCGCCGAAAGCCCCTGGTCGAGCTTGCCCACGATCACATCGCGAAACGGCTCGCAACGGCTCTGTGGCCCTGGATTCCCGGCGGGCGGGTTGGCCGGTTTTGACTGGTCAGCCCTGAGATTCCCGGGGGGCGGGTTAGTGGCCGGTTTTGACTCGGCCTCATGCAGGCGCACATACCGCGAGACGGTCTCGCGGTGGATCCCCAGCGTCTGAGCGATCTTACGGAACGACCAGCCATGCTGTCGTAAGACAATGATAGAACTCGTGATAGCCACTTCGATTCGGTTTGCCATCCAGCGTCTCCTTTCGGAGACAATCCTAGACGGCAACCCGCTCCTTCCTCAAAGTGGCCGGTTTTCACCCGACCCGGACTGGCCGGTTTTGCCCGCCCCATGACACGCAACTTCGATCTTCTGTGGAACACCTTCTCGGAACCCGCGGTCTCCGGGGGTGCCATCGGCACGCTGTTGGAGAGGGTAGAGCCGCCCATCAGGCGCATCAGGGCGGACAGGGCCTTCATCGCCGACCTGAACGACCTTCGCCTGCTGCTGGGGCGTGACATCTACGGGCGCAACGCGGCGCTCTCGGCGGGGCAGCTCAACGAGGCCACTCAGCACGTCCTGAACATGCTGGTCTTCTGCCGCATTCTCGAAGACCGGGACATAGAGCCGACGGGCCGTCTGCGGGAGCGGCTGGACCTCTGGGAGATCGGCCCGAGGGACAGGCCGTTGTTCGGCCATCTGCAGGAGGAGTTCGAACGCCTCCGCCGGCGCTACAGGGGCGTCATCTTCGGGCAGCATTTCGCCGACGGGCTCGACATCGGCGACGAGGTGCTGCGCCAGGTCATCCGCTCCCTTTATCCCCCGGTATGTCCCTATGACTTCTGTGCCATCCCCGTATCCGTCCTCGGCAAGGTCTATGAGAACTGCCTGGGGATGCGGCTGGAAACGGTGGAGTACGGCCTGGATTCACCAGGGGCTGGGGCTCTACGCCGATTACCAGATCCGCTACTACGGCTGGAAAGCCGTGCCGGCACGATAGGTGCGACAGCCTCTGGCGCAAAGCCTGCAGGAAAACCCGGTGAGGGAAAACCGCACGCCGGGTTCCAAGTGGCGGAGACTGGAG
>DAOVRD010000412.1 GCA_030628375.1 Planctomycetota bacterium | reverse complement strand
CGTCCTTTTTCCTCTCCTTGTAATTCTTCAGGAGTGTATTGGGCATCTTCTCGGCCAGATCGGGGTCCTTGCCCGTGAAGCTAACCTCTACGCGATAGCGTATTCCTTCCTCCCGCGTGAGGAAGTTAACCTTGATGCTGTCCTGAAGGCGTGTGACGAGTTTCTGTTCGGCCATCCTGCCCTTCAAGGTTAGTTTCTGTTCGGGTCCTAGCGGAAACTCGTCCTGCCGATCCATTAGGCCCAGCTCCTTCGCGGCTTCCGCGATGTGCTCCTTTCTGCACACGTCGTTTACGAGCGTGGATTGGGTTGCGCTTACCGACGTGGTGCGACTGCCTGAGATGTCTTCAGATGCTGGATCCATGCGGAGGTCGAAGGTCGCTCTCCCGGTATACTTCAGCGGCATCATGTACCACGCTCCGACGAGGGCCGTGATCGCAACCGCCGAGGCACCGAGGACGAACATGAGGCGGCGGCGAAATACGATCCGCAACACGTCCCGGGGAGTCCACTTCTTCTTGTCCTCAGGCATGTCGTCTCTCGCCTTCCAATCAGTACCCACCACCGCCGACCCTGGTGGCCGAGTAGGCGGCAGTGGCCGGTACGGATATGATCTGAGCGGCCGGCTGAATTGGCAGCAACAACTGCTGGATGGCCAGGCCGACGGCAGCCAGAGGGTTCGCCGGAACGTAAATCACGTCGTCCGGCTGGAGGTAGACGTTCTTCGACATGTCGCCCTTCTTGACGATGGCCATCATGTTGACTCTCATGACCTTGGCTTCGATCTTCTCGGGAACCGCCGTTGCCGGGGGTTTCTCCTCCTCTGCACCACCCTCCTTCGTCTCAACCTTGGCCACAACGGTGCCGACCTCGTCGGGAGCGGATTCCCCGTTGCCGGCCTTTCCGGCAATCTCGTCCAGGTCGTCCACGCCCAGCAGATACCCGCCCCTGCGTGGCGTCTTGCCGCGCACCAGCAGGATGCGCTCCGGCCAGGCCAGCGTCGTCGGCTGGCTCTGCGCCAGGACGTCCAGAAGCGTGTTCGTGCCGGTCCATTGTTGTGGGCCGGGCCTTGAGACCTGGCCGAAGACGTACACCTTCTGGGAATTGAACCCGACGACCTGTACCGTGGCGTCCACCCGTTCGTAGTAGTCCTTGGCGGCCTTGGTGATCTGGTCTTCGATCTCGGTGGGGGTCAGGCCTGTCTCATTCTTGCCGACGACGTCCAGTTCGCCGACCAGCGGGAGGTTGATCCTCCCGTCTGGACGGATCTGCTGCGAGATACCGTCGATCTCGGGCACGTGAGTCGAATGTATCAGGATGACGTCGGGCGGCAGGACACGATACGGCACGCCGGAGACGGGCGTCCGCCGCTCCTGAAGGAATGCCCGCAGCCGGTCCGCCTCGCTTGTGCAGCCGGTTGCGAGAAGGCTCAGCAACAGGGCGGAGACGAGAGTTGGGAGACAGATTCGGTTGGTCATTAGGTTCCCCCCCGGTTTATCTTCCGGACGGTCCCACTCCCCATGAGCGAGAAAGCGTATCGGCGCGGCCGTCGTCCGCATCTTGGGGCGTTCCGGGGTTCTGTCGATGCGGCCCGAAAACGCGCACGGACGCGCCCAGCGCAAACACACCCCCGTCATCGGCACCCCCGCTTTTCAGGCGCCGGATGACACCTAAACTATACACAAAAACCGGCCGAAAGCAAATCCAATTCCCTATACCGTAACCAGTTACCGGTACCCGGGAGCGGTGGCCTTCCGGACACAGGAGGCGCCAGGGATGCCTTTCGTCCGGGCCAGGTATCCCGCAAGTATGCCAAAATGGCAGGTTCGGGCCGAATACGCTGTCTCTCCGGCCCAAACACTGCCGGTGCTGAGGCAGCCGCTGAGTTTGGCATTAGCCCTCTGCCGGGGCCGGGTTCGGCGGCTTCAGCGGTATACGCTGACTGACCTTCTCAGCGGCCTGCTAAAGATGGTTTCCTCGGCCTGCCGATAACGAATCGGGGAGACTCGCACTCGTATCCCTTCTGGGTCCTGTGTGAATCCCCGACGGGAGTTCACGGCTTCTGGCCGGACCGAGGGGCGGGATCAGCCACAGAGACGTCATCAGTTTGGGTGAACGACCCGATGCCATGGCTAGCGACAGTCCTGGTTGTGCTGGTGACCCTATCTGGGCTTGCTGTTGCTCGGTTGCACAGGCGGCTGAAGGCAACCAGAGCCGTTAATCGCGACTTGCAGGCCCGTCTAGCGAGCGCGGTTCAGGCGCAGAAACACGCCCGGAAACGCGCCCGAGCGCTGGCCGTCATGGCCAAGAGCACCAAGGCCATGCGCAACGAGTTCCTTTCAAACATTGGTCACGAGGTCCGCACACCCATGAACACTATCATGGGCATGACGGAACTGGCCCTTTCGACGGATCTGACAGAGAGGCAGCGTCACTATCTGGAGTACGTCCGGGGAGGCGCCCATTCGCTGATGGGTTTGCTGAATGACTTGCTCGACTTGGCCAAGAT
>DAOVRD010000359.1 GCA_030628375.1 Planctomycetota bacterium | reverse complement strand
TCGGCTGAGCTCGCGCCGAAGCCTGGGGGTGCTGACTTCTCAAACTTGGCTCTACTGAGTCTCTCGCCTACCATCGTATCCCGGACACCCGCGCCCGCGCGTGGCGAAACAGGTTCTCCTCGCCGAACGTCTGCAAGAACGCTCCCAGGTCGAACTTAGGTCCCACGTCCAGGCTGGCGAGGAAGCCGTCCTCCTGAGTCTCCAAGAAACCGTCGAAGAGAATCTTCTTCTTGAGCGCTTTGCGAGGCAGGTCGAAACGATAGTGGGCGCCCTCCCGCCGCAAGGAATATCGCAGGTACGCGCCGCGCAGGTACTGCTCCAGCCGGGCTCGCGGTTCGGGAAAGATGTCGGCTGGCAGATGCACGTCCAGGTGCAGCCTGGTGAACACGCCGGAAGCGAATCCCTCGGCTGGCCCTATGATCTCGAATCCAGAAACCGGGTTTCGCAGAAAAAACCCGGCTTGTAATTCCTCGACGTCCCAGGC
Organism: Planctomycetota bacterium; assembly: GCA_030628375.1. Taxonomy (GTDB): domain Bacteria; phylum Planctomycetota; class Brocadiia; order SM23-32; family SM23-32; genus DAOVRD01. The sequence continues at coordinate 3,392 of DAOVRD010000359.1, read as the reverse complement.
TTTCAGGGCAAAGACGGTCTCTCCGCTCACGGAGGGAAAACGGCGATCGTTGGGACGGAGGGAGAACAGGCTCTCTCGCACGGCCAACAGGTTGTCCACCAGTTCGGGATACCGGGTGAGGAGCTCTTTGAAGACGAAAGCATTCAGGAACTCGGGCAGAACTCCGGCCAGCCACGGATCCAGGCGCAGCAAGAAATACACCGGTTGCAATCGTCGCTTGCGAGCCACGATCTCTCGCAGTTGTGCCATGTATGACCCGCGCTCTGGCTGGCGGATGTGGTGGTGTGTGATCGCCCGCCTCTGCTCCTCGTCCAGGCAGGCCCCGCATCCCAGACAACGGCCGGGCTGCTCGTGGTCACCCAGGCAGTAGCCGCTATCCTCCCCCCTCATAGGGGGGATTGAGGGGGGTTGGGTCTCCTGGAACTGACGGTACAGGAACTCGTCGGAGACGTTCGACGCGACAAACTCCAAGGCAAAGGGGTAGTCCGGGCCTTTCTCGCCCAGGAAAGTCTCGTTCCAGTGCCCTGTTTTTTTCATCCGGCGCTTGAGTTCGTCCCAGTACTCCGGCGGTAGCGTGGTGTCGAAACAGTGCCCTTCCTGGGCCAGCGCCACGATGAGGTCTGCCAGCCAGTATCCGCCCATGGCCAGCACCTGAGTGACGCAATAGGTCGGCCAGTCGAAGGCCAACCGAAACTCGAACCCGTTTGTCTCGCAGGCCGATTTGACCTGTCCGATCAGCGGCCGCCATGCCTGCTCGTCGAGGAGGAGGCGGTCGTGTCGCAGCGGCGTAAAGGGCATACGGATCAGCAACCCGAAACTGAAGACGACGCGCACGCGACGGGTTTCCTTGAGCCATTTCAGGAAACGACGAAACTCCTTGATGTCCGCGTCGGTTTCGTAGCCGGTGAGGACGTAAAATAACTTGACTCTGCGGATCTTGAGTGCGAAGAGCCGGTTCAGCAAGGCCGTAATGTCCTCCGTGGGCAGGCTCTTGTGCAACCACGTTCGCATCCGTTCGCTGATCCCCTCGATGCCCAGCGTGAAGTTGCGCTTATCCGCCTCGACCTCCGCCTCCAGCAAATACCCCGCGTGCTGTAGAATGTCCAACCGCTGGCTCTTGAAACTCACCCGGTCGAAAAGCCGGTGCAACTCCAAAATCATCTTCAGGATGTCCTGGTGCGTGTTGAAGTTGAAGCTGTACAGGTTCAGTTCTTCGTTACCCTGCGCTTGTTTGACTTGGCGGGCGGCGGAGAGGATGCCGGATAGGGGGAGTTCGCGATATGGCTTGCGGTCGTACCCCTCGAAGCAGAAAGCGCAGAACGCCGGGCAGCCATAGTTGATCTGGAGATTAGCCGTGTGCGCCTCGGGGCTGTTCAAGATGGGGTACTCCAGCGGCAACAACTGCGCTTCTGGCGTGTGGAGGATGGCCTTTCGGGTGGGATGAGGCGATCCCGCGGCCCAGAGTCCCGTCGTTTGCTGGGCTGCTCGTTCCAACAAGTCCCCCTTGTCTGCTCCGGGGTTGCGCTGCAAAAAGCGCACCAGGTTGCCGACTAGTCCTTCTCCCTCGCCGAAAAAGATGCCGTCTACCAGGCTATCGCGGTCTTGGCGGATGATGGATTGTGTCGCCATAGCATTGGATCCGCCGAGGATCATGATCGGCCACTCTGGCCCGCGCTGGCTGGAAAAGAGCGAGAAGCCCGAACGGATCAGCAGGTAGGGCAGGTTGATCAACTCCAGCGTGTAGGCGTTGGAGATCAGCACCAGGTCGAATTCCTTGGCCGAACGCAGCGATTGGACGCCGATGAGGTAGGGGATGCCTTCTTGCTCAAACAGCGTCCTTTCTCCCGCAGAGGGGAAGAAGGCCAGGTCAATGAACGCGCGTGGCAGCGCCCGCCGGACCTCCTGAAATAGGAAGAGATGGGATATGGAGCGGTCTACGTCCCGAAAGGGGGACAGTCTGACGATCAACACCCGGTAGGAAGCGTCCTGGAAGTCCGGGTTGTTGAACGTGGGGTTGGCGAAAGGGAGGAACAGGTTGGCCTGCGTGAAGCCATGCAGGTTCCTGTGCACGAAATCAGTGGAGTTCGCCATGATGTCGCAAGGAAACGTGAATCGTGATGTTGTACTCATTGTAATAGGTTAGTACCGCCCCGGATGCCAGACCAGGTGGTCGTGGTAGAGTATACTCCGGGCGGGGAGAGAGGGCAAATCCTCTTTTTTTGCGGTAAGCGTTCAGAGGGGTAGGGAAAACGCTCGACAAGACCTCCGAGGTTTACGAAGCGGTGCTCTTTTGGCGACTTTGAACGGCACATCACTCACTTTTCAAGCCAAATCACGGCCTAAACCTCGGAGGTCTGAACGCTTGTTTTTCGCGTTGAGTGAATGTGGGGCTTTGACCATGAGCGGGCCTGTGGTATACTTGATTTGTCCACACAAGATGGGAGAAAGTGCCTGGCCCGGATGGCGGGGCGGGCCACGTCTTCTCTTTTGTACGATGTGCGAGTGGCTCTGTGTCGGTTTTGATGACATCTCTATCGCTCACCGGTAAGTGGCAATTTCGACGGGCCGGAACCGACGAATGTTTGCCTGCCCGGGTGCCCGGCTCAGTCCACACCGACCTGCTGGCCCTGGGCCGTATCCCTGATCCCTTCGTCGCCGACAACGAACTGCGCGTGCAGTGAGTCGCCGAGCGCGACTGGGAGTACCGGCTTGCTTTCCAGGTCTCGCCCGGCCGTTCGGCTGAGCGCCCATACGGCGTGCCCATCTTTGCCAAGGGAGCCAAGTGGATTCCCGCCGATTCCTTCCCCACCCGTATCAGCGACGCCCACCTGGAGCACCTCATCCGCAGCGCGGCGAGCGCGCACATGAACATGCTGCGCGTGTGGGGGGGTGGGTTCTACGAGGAGGAGCGCTTCTACGACCTCTGCGACCGGTACGGCCTCCTGGTCTGGCAGGACTTTGTTTTCTCTTGCAGCATATACCCCGATGACGAAGCATTCTTCGAGCACGTACGCGTCGAGGCGGTGGAAAACGTCCGTCGCCTGCGCCATCGCGCCAGCCTGGCACTATGGTGTGGCAACAACGAGATGGAGTTCTGACCGATGAGTGGCGGGGGACTGTTCGCTGGTCGCTGGAGACGCTGGAGGGCAAGGTGTTGGAAGTGGGAGAGGCGGCGGTGAGGGCTTTGAGATCGAAGTCACGGCACGGCGGCTGGCCCGCTTCGTCTGGTTGGCGTTAGATGGTACCGATCCTTCGACTATGCTCAGGACAGGCGTGGTGTTCGGCGATAACTGCTTCGCCTTGCCGGCCAGTCGCACGGTGACGGTGCGGCTCCCTGCGCTGGCTGGGTGGACCGCTGAGCGCATACGCGCATCGCTGCGGGTGTGCAGCCT
>DAOVRD010000165.1 GCA_030628375.1 Planctomycetota bacterium | reverse complement strand
GGCGCGCGCTTCGTCATGGCGAAGCAACTGCGCTACTCGGCCGGCACCTACCTGGCCCTGAGCGGGCAGAAGGTGATGCTTGACCCCGGTCCCGGCACGCTGTTGCGCTGCGCCAGGTCCAGACCGCCTGTGGATCCGTGCTCTCTGGACGCCGTCGTGCTCACCCACGGCCACATTGACCATTCGGGGGACGTGAACGCCATCCTCGACGCCATGACCTCGGGGGGCTTCAGGAGGGGAGGACGGCTGTTCGCTCCCCGAGAGTGCCTGGAGGGCGACAAGGCCGTAGTGCTGGGCTACGTGCGCGCATTCCTGGAAGAGGTGGTCGTTCTGGAGCCGGAGACCCGCTATGAGATGGGTTCCCTGAGCTTCTCCACCTCCGTCCGACACAAACATCCGGCCGAAACGTATGGCGTCAAGTTCAGGCGCGATGGGCAGACGGTTGCCTTCCTGGTGGACACCCTCTACTTCGAGGGGCTGGCCGAGGCCTACGAGGGCTCCGACATCCTGATCATCAACGTCGTACGGCACAAGCCGCACGAGAGCGGGAAGGTAATGCATCTGAGCGCCGACGACGCCCGCGACCTGATAGCTCAGATCAAGCCCCGCAAGGCCGTCCTGACGCACTACGGGATGACCATGCTCAAAGCCAAGCCGTGGAAGGTGGCCGAACGCCTCACAGAAGAACTCGGCGTCAAGGTCATCGCCGCCTCAGACGGCATGACGCTCGACCTGGGAGAGGGCTGACGATCGCGCGCCCCGTTCGCTTGCCGGCCGGGCACGGCTCAAGCGATGTCAGAACACAAGTTCCAGGTCGTGGAGTGCGCCCGTGGAGGCGTTCTTCAGGCGCAGCTTGAGCCGGGCAGGCTGCCGGGCCTCTCCCGGGAAGAACAGGATCCCGTGGCCGAGGTGACCGGGTTCGATCACCTTGTTCTCCAGCGAGGCGTCGCGCAGGTCCTCGGCGATGTTCCTCCCGACGTCTTGGTCCACCGCGCCGGCGGTGCCGCCGATGACGCCGCCCCCGGCTCCTCCGAGGAGCGCACCCTTTCCGAGCGCCTCAACGGTGTGTTGGTCGGTCACGACGCCGATGGCCACGCCGACCAGGGCGCCTGCCGCTGCGCCGAGCAGCGCGCCCTTGCCGGCCCCCGGCCCGATTTCGCCCCACCCCGTCGTCTTCTCGATACGCTCGACCGCCAGCTTCCTTTTCAGTATCTGCCACGTCTCCCCGTCCGACTCCACCAGAAAGCTCTGGTCCGCCACGATCGTCAGGGGCGCCTTGCCCGCGTTGCTGATGACCACCTGAACCGGCAGCAGGCCGGCCTCGATGATGTCGAAGCCGAATGCCTCCCGCGCCTCGTGGCGATCCGCGATGACCCTCGCGCCAATGCCCGCCCCCTCCACAACGTGGTAGTTGGGATAGGCGGACGGGGCCCGGAAGGAAAGAGGCCTGCGTTGATAGCGAGTGCAACCGAGCGATAATGCCAGAACCACTCCCAGCGCCACAGCAGTAACGCTCCTCCAGTGCTTCATCAGCCTGATCTCCTCATCTATCGAAGACTGGATGCCTGCTGTTATTGTACCTGCCCGCGCACCCGCAGACAACCTTGCTGCACGGCATGTTCGTGTCCGGCAGTGTAGTCATTGCCAGGGCGTCACAAGCGGAATGACGCGGACAGTCGCCGCTTCAGGGCCGGCGCCTGTTGTTTCTGTGTTGATTGATCAATATCTGGATTCATATGTCTCTGCCGAATTCGCCAGGCCATGCCCCTTGATGGCGGCCAGGAAGGCGGGGCCGTACTGCTGGCTCTTCTTCTCGCCTACTCCTTTGACTGCCAGAAACTCTTCAGGGGTGACGGGCTTTCGTCGGGCCATGTCGCGCAGCGCAGCGTCACCAAAGACGACGTAGGCCGGAACGCGCTTCTTGTGGGCAATCTGCAGCCGCAACTCTCGCAGCGCCTCGAACAACCCCTCATCAACGCCTTCCCATGAATCCTTTGCGGCTTTGGACGCCCTGCCACGCTTCCTGGCGCGCTTCTCTGCCGGCTTGAGCAGGCGGGGCGTGTCTTTTCCTTTCAGGACGCGCCATCCCTTTTCGGTCACGTTCAGCACGTCGTATTCCCCGGTCTTCTGAATGCAGCCCTGCGCCACGAGCTGTTCGACCCAGTCGCGCACGACGCGCTTGGTGTAGCTGGACAGGATGCCGTAGGTGCTCAGCGCGTCGTGGCCGCCGCTCAGGACTCGCTGCTCACGCGAACCGATCAGCACTGAGGCCGTATAGTCGCCGCCGAAACGTTCTTGCAGACGCAGGACGCACGAGAGGATCTTCTGGGCGGTCTCCAGCGAGTCTTCCATGCAGACCAGTTCGCCAAGGCACACATCACATGCGGCGCAGTTGGTCTTGTGCAGATCCTGGCCGAAGTAGTTCAGAATCGCTCCGTGCCTGCAGACGACTCCCGTGCAATACTCATACATTCGGTTCAGCATCGCCAAGGCGATGTTCGCAGCTTCCGGGTCCTGATCTGTGAGAATATGCCTCCAGGTCCCGTAGTCGCCGGCCGAATAGAACAGGCAGCATTCGGCTTCGAGCCCGTCGCGGCCCGCTCGGCCGCTTTGCTGCTGGTAATGCTCGAGCGACTTTGGCATGGCCGCGTGAATCACGTAGCGCACGTTCGGCTTGTCAATGCCCATGCCGAATGCAATGGTGGCGACAATGGTCTCAACCTTCTCCTCCATGAAAGCGTCCTGGTTCTTCTTTCGGTCTTCGTCTTCCATGCCGGCGTGATACGCCAGAACGCTGTAGCCCCTGTCGGTCAGTTGCGCCCGCATCCCGTCCACGTCGGCGCGCCGGATGCAGTAGATGATGCCCGATTCGCCTTTGTGGCGATCCAGCACGGTGCAGACCTGATTCAGCATCTTCGCGCGCCGCTCGGCCTTGTAAACGAGATTCGGACGATCGAACGAGCCGACCAACACTACGGGATTCTCGAGGCCCAGGTACCGAGCAATGTCGCGACGGACCTCCTGGGTGGCGGTGGCCGTGTAGGCATGGATGGAAACGCCTGGAAAGGTCTCCTTCAAGACCCCCAGTTCCCGGTACTCCGGCCGGAAGTCATGCCCCCACATGCTTATGCAGTGGGCCTCATCCACGGCAATAAAGGAGATTTCGGTCTCTCTGAGGAACTCAATAAAACGGGTCGAAACAAGTCGCTCAGGCGACAGGTATAGGAGCTTGAGCGTCCTCTTGCGGAGCCTGGCGAAAACTGCGCCCTGTTCCTTGAAGGACAGGCTGCTGTCAATACGCGCCGCCGGGACGCCACATTCGTCCAGGTCGTCCACCTGATCCTTCATCAGTGAGATCAAGGGCGAGACCACAACGGCCAGTCCCGGCAACGTGACGGCCGGCACCTGAAAGCAAAGCGATTTGCCGCCTCCGGTCGGCAGGACGACTATCGAGTCGCGCCCGCCGACAGTGCACTCCATGGCCTGCTCCTGCAGGGGCAGGAAGGCCTCATAGCCCCAATACTTCCTCAACGCTTTTTCAATATCCCGCATCCCGTTTCGCCCTGACACCCATATGGCAGATTGAGCAACATCACAAACAGCGACAGTCACCGCTTGCAGGTTTGCGCGCCGCCTGTGCGACCAGTGCTTTTGCTCGCTCCACCAGTTCCGCGTCGAGCGTGCGACGGCTTATGGCGCCCGAACGCACGAAGAACAACGCCAGTTCCGTCTGTTGCCCCGCCCAACCGCAAGCTTGAGCCGCCAGGCCGTACAGCGCAAGCTGGGGCCAGTACCGCGCCTCGACAACGTGTCGGTCCGTGTCCGGAAAGCGATCCGTCTTGTAGTCCAGTATGGTCGTGCGGGCAGCGGTCTTTGCCAGCAGATCAATGCTGCCTTCCAGGAACCCCGCCGCGTCCGTCTCGCCTGCTGCGGCGGGCTCATCCGACCAGATAGGAAGGGCTGCGAGCGGAACGGAGAAACCCGCCTCCTTCTTGAGCACCGCGGCCCCCCGGACCAGCTTGCGGAACTCCGCATTCGCCAGCACGGACAGGGCAAGCTCAGCCGCCGCCGCCACCGCCGACGCGTCCAGCCCGAGGGAAGCGCCCTCAATGGCCGCCAGATTCCGCACGAGCCGATCCATCTCGCCCCACCCGCACGCCTCAAGGGGAATCGCCCCCATGAGACGGTGGAACAGCGAGCCGAAGTCCCTGCCGCCTGCGCCGGACAGCAACTCCTCGGACGGATGACGAGGCTCCAGGCCGGCTTCCGCCGAACTTGGCAGCACGAACAGCTCCCCCCTGGACGCACGGCGAGCCAGACGGTCATGCGATTCCAGCCAGAGGTCGCGGTCCCGCAGGAGGGCCTCGACCTCTGCCTGCGGCGTCTCGGTCCGCACCGGGCGCGGCGCTGCGGCGTCCATCTCGGACTGCCAGCGGGCAGTGGCCGGATAGAAGACGCCCTCCCGCTCCTGCCCGAAGGGCACGTCATCGGGGCCGGCCAGACAGCCCGACTCCGTCAGAAGCGTCTGGAAGGATTCGCCCTTCCCGTCCCGGCGCCAATAGAGGGGGAGGACCAGCAGCCGACGGGCGCGCGTGCATGCAACGTATAGGAGCCTGCGCTGCTCGGCCAGTTCATTGCCGTGCTCTTCCGCCGCCAGTTGATCGTAGTCCTCCGACTGCAGGCCGGAGGCGAGCTGGAGCCCCACCCGCCCGTCGAGCCTGTTGAACAGCAGGGGCGGCACGGCCCTCGGGCCGAGGAACGCCCTTGAGAGGTCAGGCAGCACGACCACCTCAAACTCCAACCCCTTGGCCTTGTGTATGGACATCACGCGGACATAATCGTCTCCCGGCTCCACGACACTCGATTCCTCCTCGGGCAGCTCGGCTTCATGGACGGAACTCAGGTGCCTGACGACCGAACTGAAAGTGTTGCCCGCCGCCCCAAGGGCGCGCAGTTCGTCGAGCAGCTTTTCGAGGTTGGCCACCCTTTGCTCGCCGGCGGGCTTCACCAGGAAGGCTTGCGGCGCCTTCGTCTCAGCGAATATTCGCTGCAGCAGAACCTGCGGAGCCAGCCTGTTGCGCAGCCGGTGCCACTGGGCCAGGCGGGCAATGCCCTCCCCCGCCGGGCCCTCCGCGGAGCCCGCCAGCGTGTAGTTCCAGGCCCCCCCGCTTTCCCTGTACCGCAGAAGCTCCTCATCGCTGACGCCGAAGAACGAACTGCGCAACGCGCCCACCACCGCCGCCTCGTCCAGCGGGTCATCCACCGCCCGAAGAACGGCCAGAGTCTCCACGACATGCTCGCGCTGATAGAAATGCTTGCCGCCGACAACACGATAGGGAATGCCGAACTCCTCAAAGGCCCGCTCGTAGATGGGAACGTCCGTCAGAACCCGGAACAGGAACGCGAAGTCGCCATAGGCAAACTGTCCGCAGCCTGAGTGCCCCAGCTCACCCCGCACGGCGTCGCGGACCAGAAGGGCAAGCGAACGGGCCTCCTTCCGACGCGCTGTCGGCGCCGTCCACTTCTCGGCGGAAGCCCCCTCTGGCGGGCAAACGGCGACCACGGGGGGACCCCCCGGCTTCTCCGCCGGTCCAGCCGACGGAGCCCCCGGCGGCACCAGCGGGACGTGGGCCGCCTGGTACACCCCCTCTCGCTCCGGCCGTACGAACAGCCGCCCGAACAGGCGGTTGAACCACTCGAGCAGCCGGGGGGTGGAGCGGAAGTTGCAGGATACCTGCCTGACCCTTTCCTGGCCGAACGCCTGCGGTCCGAAGAGCCCCTTGAAGCGGTCGTAGATCTGCACGTCCGCCCGTCGGAACCGATAAATGGACTGCTTGGGATCGCCCACGGCGAACAGCTTGCCGTCCGCCAGCCTGACCTGCGCCATGGAGCGTGCCGGCGTGCTTTTCCCGCGCCGGGCTGAACGACGTGACACGTCCTCGCACAGGTACGCTATCAGCTCGGCCTGAAGCGGATCGGTGTCCTGGAACTCGTCCACGAAGAAGGCGTCGAACCGCTGCTGGAAATAGCGCCGAACGGCCAGGTCCGTGCGGAGCATCCGTGCCGTCAGCAGCAGAAGGTCCTGGAAGTCCAGCACCGAGCGGGACAGCTTTGCCTCGCGGTAGTATTCGACGAAACCGCCCAACCAGTAGAAAACGTCCCTGGCAAGATGAGCACCCAACGCTCGCGCAGCCGCACTGAACTCGCCGAGCACGCGGCCGGCCTCCTCGCGACGGTCCTTGGCAAAGCTGCTCAATGCGTCGTCAACCGACACCCGGGCCGCCGCATACGCCCTGCGCCGGACACCGTCCGCGTCAGCCGATCCGGCAGCCGTCATCTCCTCGGCCAGCCGACGAAGCCCGCGCGAGTGGACGTTGCCCTGCCCGCGCATGTGTTCGCGGCAGAGCCCGGCGGCGTGCTCGGCCTGCCGGCAAAGCTCTTCGGTCAGCTCCTCCCTGGACTGACGCGGGGCGGCCAGAACGAATCCGGGCAGGTCCATGAGCTCCGGAGCGGCGGTCAGTGCATCCGCCGGCGCTCGGAGTTCGCCGACGTTCACACTGGCGCGCAGCGCCTCAAGCAAGGGGCCCCCGCCATCGCCGGCCCCAGGCGCCATGGAAACTTGCAGGCCCATCCATTCCCGCCAGGCGCGCTCCCTCAGCATCTCGGCCTGGGTCGCCTCCAGGACGCTGAACTCGGGATCCACCCCGGCCTCGGCGGACTTCTCCCTCAGTATGCGCGAGCAGAAGGCGTGGATGGTCGAGATGTTGGCCCGGTCGAGTTCCTCCGCCGCCGTCTCGAGCCTGTCCCGCTCCTCGTCGGTCAGGTCGGGCCGGCACAGCTCCCGGGCCAGGCCGGTCCGCACCCGTTCCTCGAGTTCGCCGGCTGCTTTCTCGGTGAACGTGATGGCCACGGTTGTGGGAAGACGGAGCGTGCCGTCACGGATCCCCCGCAGGATTCGGTCCACGACGAGGGTGGTCTTGCCCGTGCCGGCAGCAGCTTCGACGAGCATGGATTTCTCGGTCGAAGCCACAATCTCGGCACGCGTGTCGGCGTCGCGCGGGACAGGCGCTCTGTTCTGGGCTCCGGTCACAGCCGCCTCTGCTGACTGGAAGGAGCAACCCCTCCTACACCTCTCGGATCAGCGCCACCTCATCGCAGTTGGGGAACTTGGGACACCCCAGGCAGTCACGCCATATCTTGTGAGGCAGCTCTTCCTTGGGACACGGCTCGAAACCGAACTTCCGGAAGAACTCCAGAATGTAGGTGAGGACAAAGACCCTCTTCATGCCAAGCTCGCGGGCCTCCTGGAGGCAGCTCTCGACCAGCTTCCCGCCGATGCCCCGACCCTGGGCTTCCTCCACGACGGCCAGACTGCGTATCTCCCCCAGGGCCTCCCAGCTAACGGGCAGCGCCGCGCAGCCCAGCAGTTCCCCTCCCTCCCGGTAGACGAAGAAGTCCCGCAGCGCCACATAGATGTCGCTGAGGGAACGCGGCAGCATGAGCTGCTTGTCAGCGCAGTAGTTGACCAGGGCGCAGATCGCCCGCGGGTCGTCCAGGCTTGCTTTCTCAATCATTCCGGGATCTCTGCATTTCAAGCCGGGCCAGGTTCACCAGACCCCGCAGCGTCGCCTCCAGAGTCCCCAACCGAACGACATTGGTGCCGGGCTGTTCTCGAAAGCCGCCACGCGCGTCGTCCGGACGGCGCAAGTAGTAGCTGTTCTCCTCCAGGTACTGCAGGCGCATGAGGTAGCGGGCCGCCTGCCTGGCCGCACCGAGGCTCTCGGACGCCGTCTCCGGGTTCATCATACAGACCGAGGTGAAAACGACAAGGTCATCCGCCGTCGCACCGGCCTTGGGCGGCAGGGCCGACCGCGTGCCGCCGGCCAGGTCTTCAGCCGGCGCGTCGTTTCCCCCAAGCTGCGCCTCGCGGCGAGCAAGCGCAATGCGAGAAGCCCACTCCTCATACCGCCCCGCCGGGACAAATGCACTGCACTCCAGCAGTGCCGAGGCCAGCCACCGCGCCTCCGTTGGGCCGTAGGGCACGGCGCGCGAGCCGTCTTGCTCCTGCAAACGGTCCAGCGCCCGCCGGGCACCTACCAGGAACCGCGGCACGTTGACTTCGCGATGCGCCAGGCAAAGGGCAAGGGCCGCCCTGGCCTGAGGCACGATGGCCGTCCGGCTGCTTGCGCCGTTCCGCGGCGTGCCGCGAGTGCCGGTCTCAGGATCGTATGCCAGCTCGAACAACCCGTCCTCCCGCTGCATGTAAAGCAGGAACTCAGCAAGCGCCGCTATCCAGTCCTCCGGCTCCGCCAGTCCGCTGGCACGGTGATATTGACACAGGGCCTCCAGCACACTGGCCGTCGCCTCCAGTTCGTGGAACTCCCGGCACACCTCGCGGCGCCGAGCGAAGAACATCCGGGGATTCCGCGGGTCCTCCTCGGTGAACTGCATCAGGTGCGACAACGACTCGTAGCACGCTTTGACGTACTCTTCCCTGGACCGCAGTTCGCAGAGCGCGCCCAGCGCACCCGCCGCCGCCGCCTGCTCCGGCAGGCTGTCACACCCGCCCCGCAGGCTGCTGGCCGGGTCCCAGCTAGTCAGGAACGTGCCGTCCTTCCGCTGCACGTCAAGCAGGTAACCACCGGCGAGGCGGCACGACCTGAGGAGCTTCGCCAGCGTCAGTTGCCCCACAGGCGTCAGTCCGCGCGGGCTCTCCAGCGCGTGGCGGCCGCCCGGAGCAGTGTTCACAAATCCGACCGCCCTGAGTCGCCACATGGTTAGGCCGGGCTCACGCCACGCCGAGGAGTTGAGCCCGGCGTCTCGGCACACCACGTGCAGGGCCTCCACGTGCCTGCTGGCACGGAAATCCGCGATGTCCCCAGGCAGGAAGATGGCCGTCTTGCTCCCGGACTGAAGAGCGACACCCACCGGTCCCCCGAACT
>DAOVRD010000167.1 GCA_030628375.1 Planctomycetota bacterium | reverse complement strand
TGCTGTGGATACTGCCAAACGTTATGCCGGTCGCCGGGGATCCCACGACGAAGCCTGCGTACTGGAGGCCGATGAAGGTTATCAACAGCCCGATGCCTCCGGCTATGCCGTGCTTGAGGCTGTCCGGGATTAAGTCCATGAGCTTGGCGCGGAAGCCGAAGAAGGAGAGCAACACGAAGATACATCCCCCGATGAATACAGCAGTCAGCCCCTGCTGCCAGGAGAAGCCCATGGTCAGCACGACGACGTATGTGAAGTAGGCGTTGTGGCCCATGGCGGGCGCCAGTGCGATGGGGTAATTGGCCAGCAGTCCCATGAGCACGCAGGCTATCGCGCTGGCGACGCACGTGGCGACAAAGGCGCCGGCTATGGGAATGCCTGCCTCGTGCATCATGGCAGGTTGAACGAAGATGATGTAGGACAGCGCCATGAACGTGGTGAGGCCGCCGAGGATCTCCCGACCGACTGTGCTTCCGCGCTCGGTGACCTTGAAGGTGTTCTCAATGAACCCCATCGTCAGCCTCCGGCTGGAGAAACCGACAGCAGGCAGCGGCCCCACTCGGTGAATGCCCGGCCGCGCCCCACGTCCGGTCGGCGGCGCCGCGCTTGCCCTCCTGGCGGGCCGATTATATGGCCGCAGAACGGCTCGGTCAAGGCCTGCGACTTGCGGTTGCTGGGCCGTCGTGGCGATCGCCGGTTGGCTGCCCGTAAAGCAGGATTGGCTGTCAATATGGCAGCGCCAGGAGGCCTGCCGAAGGAGTGGGCGGCTTCGGGGAGGGACCTGGGGAGGCTGTGGCCGTGCAAGTCGCCACGCATGGGCAGCGTGCGCAACGCGGCGCCGCCTTGGTATTGTATTTGCATCACCCTGCGGGTACACTATATGGTTTGCGGTCTGGCAGGCGTTTGAGCGCGAGAAAGGGGGCCTTGAATAATGGCCGGCGGAAAGATCATCGGCATTGACCTGGGTACGACGAACTCCGTGGTCGCCGCGATGGAAGGCGGAAAGGCCACCGTGATACACAACGAGGACGGCGCGCGCCTTACGCCCTCCGTGGTGGCCTTTACGGCCGACGGAGAGCGTCTTGTGGGAACCAAGGCGAAGCGGCAGGCGGTTACCAATCCCACCAATACCGTCTTCAGCATCAAGCGGTTCATGGGCCGCCGTCACAACGAGGTGGCCGCCGAGGAGAAGATGGTGCCCTACCAGATCGTGGGGGGACCCGACGAGCTGGTCAAGGTGAATGCCGGCGGCAAGGAGTACACGCCCCCGGAGGTCTCGGCGATGATCCTGCAGGCCCTCAGGCGCGCAGCGGAGGACTACCTGGGAGAGAAGATCGAGAGGGCCGTCATCACTATGCCTGCCTACTTTAATGACAGCCAGCGGCAGGCGACCAAGGACGCGGGGACCATCGCCGGCCTGACGGTGGAGCGGATCATCAACGAGCCGACTGCTGCGGCCCTGGCATACGGGCTGGACAACAAAGATGACCAGACGATAGCCGTCTTCGATTTCGGCGGCGGCACGTTTGACATCTCCATACTGGAGCTGGGCGAGGGTTTCTTCGGCGTCAAGGCCACCAATGGCAACACTCACCTGGGCGGTGACGACATAGACGAGTACCTCATGAACTACATCGCCGACGAGTTCAGGAAGCAGCAAGGGATAGACCTGCGTCAGGACCAGATGGCGCTGCAGCGGCTCAAAGAGGCCGCCGAGGCGGCCAAGTGCGATCTGTCCGCGTCCGCCGAGACCGAGATCAACCTGCCCTTTATTACGGCCGACAGCAGCGGGCCGAAGCATCTGCACATGACGATGAACAGGGCCAAGCTCGAAGAACTTGTCGAACCGGTGTTTGAAAAGCTCGTTGGCCCCTGCCGCCAGTGCCTTGAGGACGCCAAGCTGAAGCCGGCAGACATTGACGAAGTGATCCTGGTCGGCGGCTCCACGCGCATACCCAAGGTCCAGGAGATCGTCAAGGATCTGTTCGGCAGAGAGCCCCACAAAGGCGTCAACCCCGACGAGGTGGTGGCGATCGGTGCGGCAATCCAGGGCGGGGTGCTCACGCGCGAGATTGAGGACGTGGTTCTGGTTGACGTCACTCCCCTGTCGCTGGGCATTGAGACGCTGGGCGGTGTGGACACGGTCCTTATTCCGCGCAACACCTCGATTCCGACCACGAAGAAGGAGATATTCAGCACGGCGGCGGACAGTCAGACCAGCGTCGAGATCCACGTCTTGCAGGGCGAGCGCCAGATGGCGGCGGGCAACCGCACGCTGGGGCGGTTCCAGCTCACGGGCATCCCCTCTGCCCCGCGCGGGATTCCCCAGGTCGAGGTCAGCTTTGACATTGACCACAACGGCATCCTGAACGTCAAGGCCCAGGACCTCGGCACGGGCAAGGAGCAGCACATCGAGATAAGGAGCAGTTCCGGCCTGACCGAGCAAGAGGTCGAGGCGATGCGCAAGGAGGCCGAAGAGCACAGTGAAGAGGACCGTCAGCGCCGGGAACTCGCCGAAGCCCGCAACATGGCCGACCAGCTCGTCTACACCACGGAGAAGACCGTCAAGGAGCACGGCGACAAGCTCGGCGCCGACGACCGCAAAAGCGTGGAGGATGCGCTCGAGGAACTGCGCAAGGTCAAGGACAGCGACGACAAGGACGAGATCCAGCAGAAGATGGAGGTCCTTCAGACGGCCTCCCACCGGCTGGCCGAAGCCATCTATCAGCGGTCGAGGGCAGAGCAGGAGCAGACGGCAGGCGCCGCAGAGGGCACCGAGGAGGAGAAGTCCGAGGCAGCCGGCGACGAAAACGTCGTGGATGCCGACTTCGAGGTCAAGGAATAGCCGCTCGGTGTGAAGCGTATCGCTGCGGCAAGCGGCCTTCCAGAGGGGCGCGGCTCGTGGCAGCACCTGCCTCGGCGTTGTCGCACGGTTCGCAGGAGCCGGCTACCCCCTGTCAGCCACGGCATTCCCTTCTGGGTTCGTTACCTCGACACTGATCGTTCGGAGCGAGGAACACAATGCGTCCGGAGCGTTATACCATAAGGGTGCGCGAGGCCCTCCAGGCCGCTCAGTCCGCCGCGCGCAAGGCCAACCACCAGCAACTGACCACGGCTCATCTGCTCCAGTCGCTGCTGGCCCAGCCGGGCGGCATGGTACGCCCACTATTGCAGCGCCTGGGGGCTAACGTGGAAGCCATCGCCCGCGACGTGGATGCGGAGCTGGATAAGCTCGCCCAGGTTGCGGGGAGCGCCGCAGGACAGCTTTACATGGGGGAGGATCTTACCGGGGCGCTCGATGAAGCAGAAGACCAGGCACGGCAGCTCAAGGACGACTATGTGAGCGCAGAGCATCTGCTCCTTGCGTTTGTGGCCGGGGAGGAGAGCCCGGCTGGCAGAGCCCTGTGTCGGCACGGCGTGAGCCGCGAGGGCCTGCTGGCGGCGCTGAAGGAGGTGCGCGGCTCGCAGCGCGTCACGGGCGAAAGCCCCGAGGAGAAGTACCAGGCGCTGGAGCGCTATGCGCGTGATCTGGTTGAAATGGCCCGGCGCGACAAGCTGGACCCCGTTATCGGCCGCGACCGCGAGATCCGCAAGATCATCCAGGTTCTGGGGCGCCGCACGAAGAATAACCCCGTGCTGGTGGGCGATGCCGGTGTGGGTAAGACGGCCATCGTCGAGGGCCTGGCGCAGCGCATCGTCAATGGCGATGTGCCGCAGAGCTTGAAGAACAAGCGGGTGCTGGCTCTGGACATGGGCGCCTTGATAGCCGGGGCCAAGTACCGTGGTGAGTTCGAGGACAGGTTGAAGGCCGTGCTGCGGGAAGTCGAGTCCCAGGGCGACGTGATCCTCTTCATTGACGAGCTGCACACCGTGGTCGGGGCCGGAGCGGCCGAGGGCGCCATGGACGCCTCGAACCTGCTCAAGCCGGCCCTGGCCCGGGGGGAACTGCACTGCGTGGGTTCCACGACCCTTGATGAGTACAGGAAGTACGTCGAGACCGACGCCGCGCTGGAGCGCCGCTTTCAGCCCGTCCGGGTCGAAGAACCGACCGTGGAGGACACGATCGCCATCCTGCGCGGCTTGAAGGAGAAGTACCAGGTGCACCATGGTGTGCGCATTACGGACAGCGCCCTGATCGCCGCCGCCAACCTGAGTGACCGCTACATCAGCGACAGGTATCTCCCGGACAAGGCCATTGACCTGATGGACGAGGCCGCTTCCAAGCTCCGCATGGAGATTGACAGTGTGCCTGTCGAGCTGGACCAGGTCAGACGCCGCATGACACGGTTCCAGGTGGAGTTGGAGGGCCTGAAGAAGGAGAACGACTCGGCCGCGAAGGAACAGATGAAGCGCGTTGGGCAGCAGCTCGGAGACCTGCAGGAAGAGGAGCGCGCCCTGCGCACGCAGTGGGAGAATGAAAAGGAAATCATCAGCCGAATCCGAGAGCTGAATCAGCGGATCGAGCAGGCTCACCTCGACGAGCAGGCCGCCGAGCGTGTGGGCGACCTGCAGAAGGTCGGCCGGATACGCTACGGCACGCTCCTGGAACTCCACAAGGAGCTGGAACAGGAGCAGCAGCGGCTGGCAGAGGTGCAGTCCGATCAGACACTGCTCAAGGAAGAGGTGGACAGCGAGGACATCGCCGAGATCGTCTCGCACTGGACGGGCATCCCGGTCCAGAGGATGCTCGAGACGGAGCGCGAGCGGCTGCTGCACATGGAACAAGAACTGCACGAGCGAGTGGTCGGCCAGGACGAGGCCATCAAGGCCGTCGCCGACACGGTGCGCCGCGCCCGTGCAGGGCTGCAGGACCCGAACCGTCCCCTGGGTTCGTTCATCTTCCTGGGCCCCACGGGCGTGGGGAAAACCGAGCTTTGCAAAGCGCTGGCCGAGTTCCTGTTCGACGATGAAAACGCGCTGGTGCGCTTCGACATGAGCGAGTTCATGGAACAGCATTCGGTGGCCAGATTGACCGGTGCGCCTCCCGGCTACGTCGGCTATGAAGAAGGCGGGCGCCTGACCGAGGCGGTTCGGCGCAGGCCCTACAGCGTGGTGTTGTTCGACGAGATAGAGAAAGCCCATCGCGAGGTGTCCAACGCCCTGCTTCAGATCCTGGACGACGGGCGCATGACCGACGGCAAGGGGCGCACAGTTGACTTCAAGAACACCATCATCGTGATGACGTCGAACATCGGAAGCGAGTGGGTCGCCGAGATGGTCGCTTCGGCGGACAGGGACAGGTTCAAAGAGCGCATCATGGGAGCGCTGAGGGAGGCGTTCCGGCCGGAATTCCTCAACCGCATTGACGAGATCGTTGTCTTCAATTCGCTGTCCCCTGAGATGGTCAAGGAGATAACGGGGATTCAGATCGCACGGCTCCGGGAGCGGCTGGAGGCGCAGGACATCCGGCTGGAAGTGACGCCCGCAGCCGAGGAGGTCCTCGCGGCGGAGGGCTACGATCCCACCTACGGCGCGCGCCCGCTCAAGCGCACCATCCAGAGAAGGGTTGAGAACGTCCTGGCCCAGAGAATGCTTGAGGGGGGCTTCCCGCCGGGCAGCACGGCCGTGGTGGACGCCAGGGACGGCGAGATCGTGTTTGCCACCGGGGCCCCCGCCCAACAAGAAACGCCTGCGAGCGTCGAGGAGCGACCGTGAGATCTGCATTCAGGGCGGCCGTGTTCCAGATGGCGACTCAGGACCGAATCGAAGCGAACGCGCAGAAGATACGCGACGCCATTGACCGCGCCCACGAGCAGGAAGTGCATCTGCTGGTCCTGCCAGAAGGCGCGTTGAGCGGTTACCTGCCCCCGCGGGACCTGGACTTCGACCTGCTCGGCAAGGCACAGACGGAAGTGGCCGCCCACTCGGCGGCGGCCGGCATCTGGCTGGCGGTGGGCACCGCGCGAAAGGCCGAAGGTGGCTGGAGGAACAGCGCCCTGCTCTATTCCCCTGCCGGCGAGGTGGTCGCGTGCTACGACAAGACGCATCTGACCGAGGCGGACAGCGAGGTGTTCGCACCGGGCGGCGATCTGCCCGTTTTCCAGGTCGGTGAGTGGACGGTGGGCATTCAGATATGTTTCGACATGCGCTTCCCGGAGAACTGGCGCATCCTGCGGCGCAAGGGCGCAGAGCTGGTCCTTCACCTTTCCAACGCCTCGCTGAGCGGCGCGTGGAAGGTGCCCGTCCTGGAGGGAGCGGTGCGCAGCCGCGCGGCGGAGAACGGCATGTTCGTGGTGAGCGCCAATGACGCGCGCGCACCGCAGATGATGGTGAGCGCCATCTGCGATCCCGACGGCCGAGACCTGGCGCGGGCACCCGAGAATGAGGAAGCGATGCTCTTCGCGCGACTCGATCGTTCGTGCGTCAAGACGGACTTCCTGGAGCGCAGGCGGACCGATCTATGGGATCGGCCCGAGAACCGCCCCCTGCTCCTCAGCTAACCCCCCTGCCCTACCAGTTCCTTGACGTGTGTTCCGGCCCCTCTTTCTGGGTAGCCCCCAGCGTCTCGCTGGGGGTGCCATAAGTCTCCCAGCGCCGGGCGAGACGCCCGGCCTACCCGGGGAAAACGACCAGTTCCTTGATGCGGACCTCGGCGTGCATGGCGGCCCCCTTTTTCTGGGTAGCCCCCAGCGTCTCGCTGGGGGTGCCGCCCTGTCGGACAATGCGGACGCCGGGGCCTTCCTCAGAAGCTCGGCAGGCTGCTCCAGCCCAGCAGGCACCAGTAGACGCCGGCGAGCAGCATGAGCGCGGCCATGTTGGTGAACCAGAGGATGATGCCTACTCGCAGGTAGTCTTTGGGGGTCAGATAGCCGCTGGCGTAGACGATCGCGTTGGGGGGCGTGCCGATCACCAGGCAGTAGGCCAGCGATGAGGCGATGGATGTGCCCATGGCAGCAAACGGGATCATGCTTGTGCCCGCGTGAGTGACTCCAGCCATGGACAGCGTGATGGGACCTACCGCTGCGCAGGTGGGTCCGTCCGCCATTATCTGCGTGAGCAGGCCGGTGATGACGTTGCCGCTCAACAGGAGACCCATCCCCTGGGCCAGGCCCAAATGCCTCGTTACGCCGATGATGGAGCGTGCGACCCAATAAGCGCCGCCCGTCCTGACCAGGACATGGCCGAACATGATGGCGCCGGCGTAGAGCCAGACGACCCCCCAGTCCACTTTGGTCTGGTAGTCCCGCCAGTTCACAACGCCCGCCAGTATATAGGCCAGGGCGCCCATGACGGCGAAGACACCGATCCCGAAACGGATGCCCGTCAGGCTCTTGATCAGGGTCTTCTCAGTTACCCAGCAGAAAAGTGTGGCCACGAATATGACGAGCGAGATAACCTGCTGGCGTGTCCACTTGCCGCCGCCCTTTTCGATCTCCCGCCTGACGACGGCAACCGATGCACTCAGATCCCGAATGGAAGGCTTGAATCGCCAGTTGATAACGATCCACGTGACCGGAACGACAAGCAGCAGGTAGGGGATGCAGTAGAGGCACCACTCGCCGAAGCCGATGTTGACCCCGAACATGTCCTCCGCGTGGCTCATCATGATGATGTTCCGCGCGGCACCAGAGGGAGCGAGGGAGCCGCCCAGGTTGCAGGCCATGGCGATGGTAATCATGAGCATCTTGGCCAGCTCGGGGTCTTTCCTGCCCGCAGCGCGCGTGGCTGTGCCATACATCAGGATGCCTATGGGCAGGAACATCGCCGCCAGGGCGTGGTCGGACACGAACATCGTCAAGGGCGACAAAGTCAACATAATCACGAGCGTGATCCACTTGATGTTGTGGCTCTTGAGGCGCCCGAATATCATCATGGCAATGCGTTTGTCCAGCCCCGTCTTGATGAACGCCACGGAGAACATGAGACTGCCCATGATGAACCACGTGGCGTCAGACCAGTAAAGTGCGGCAACGTTGTCGCGGGTGACAATGCCCGTGCACATGGCGATGATGCCTATGAAGAACGCCACGGCCGGAAGCGGAACGGCCTCTGTTATGAAACAGGCCACCACAAAGAGCATCGTTCCCACGGCCACCTTCACGTGGAAGCCGGCCCGGGCGGCCGTCCGTTTTTCATCAGAGGTCAGCTGCTCGTAACTCAGCTTCGTGGTCTTAATCTCGTATCCTTCCTTCAGCAGCCGCTCAAACTCCTCGGACCGGATCTTCTCCGCGTAGGCCATGACGTGGGCCAGATGGTCCGGGGTCGCGAGGATGCCGCTCTCTTCACACCATTCCACGTCTCGCTTGAGGAACTTCTTGTGCGTGAAGGCATATTTCTTGACGCTTTCTTCCATTATGCGGACCATCTGTACTTCCCACTGTTCAAGCTCCTCAGTTGTCTTGTGAAAAAGCTCTTTGGCGAAGAACTCCCGGACGTACCTGGATGCCGTCGTGTTCTCCACGGCGATCTTGAGCATGCTGCGGGGTGTGGGAATGACCAGAAGCAGAATCAGCAGACCCAGTGGGATTGCGAAGAGCTTCCAGTTGATATACTTGTCATACCCGCTTGGTTTCTGCGAGTTGCTTTGCGCCATGTTCACCTCGATGCTCCGTGCCTGAGTGCCCGCCACAAGGTTGGCTTAGGCCCCAGTTCGGGTCGAATCGCCGGCCCCGTTCCGTGGAACACATCCCCCCGGGCCCCCTGTCATTCTCCTATGAGGCCACATGTCAAGGGGCAAGGTGTTCGTCGTGCGCCGGGAGGCAGGTGCGTCATTCTCCTATTCGTGCTCTGTGGCAGAAGTTAGGGAGTCTACCTTGGCTTTCGGGGAGCCGAGAAACTGAGG
>DAOVRD010000283.1 GCA_030628375.1 Planctomycetota bacterium | reverse complement strand
TCGGGTGCCCGCTCGACGGCACTCAGGTCACCCTGATCCGGGGCGCCGGGGAATCGGTCTCAGGCGATGCCGAGGACCGCGGCGAGATGGTAATCAAAGGACCGCAGGTGATGCGCGGCTACCACAAGGACCCCGAGCGGACGGCAGAGCAGATGACGCCCCAGGGGCTGCGGAGCGGCGACATCGCCCGGCGCGACAGGGACGGCGACTTCACCATCATCGGGCGGGTGAAGCACGTCGTCGTGTTGGCAAGCGGCAAGAAGGTTTTCCCCGAGGACGACCTGGAAGAGGAGCTGGCCCTGTGCACGAGCATTGACGAGTTCGCCATCCGACCCATATCCGACGAAGCGGGTGCGGAGAAGATCGGCATCATCATCCGGCCCAACGTGGAAGCACTCCGGCAGTCGGGCGTCGAGACAATGGCGCAGCTCTACGGGACCGTCAAGAAGGACATCGAGCGGGCCTTGCGGGAAAAGCCGGACTACATGAAGCAGTACGATTTCTGTCTTACTGCCTGGACCGGGGGCGAGTTCGCTGAGCTTGTCAAGAGCGCCCTGGGGGATGCCTGCCCGCTCAGGAACCCGTTCACTCCCGAAACAGCCTACAGCCGCATGAAGGGGAGCACCGAGCCGGTGCCATGGTGAGCGGGCACCGTCCGGTGTGTCACCGACCAGACGCGAGCATCTTCTTGAACCGCTCCTCGCTATCAACCCGCGTGACTGCCATGTCGAAGAATCCCACCACAATCCCGGGCGCCGGCCACTGGTCGTACTTCTCGTAGATGACGACCGTTCGTGCGCTATCGTCCTTCGCCGGCTTCCGGTAGGCGTAGCCGACCTCCAGGTCAGGCCGTCTGGGATTCCTGAGCCAGGGCTTTTCTGCCACCGCCTCCAGCCGCTCGGGCCAGTCGCGCTGGTGGTCCTTGCGGTACATCATGCACGCCAGAAGGATGTTATGGACGTTGGCTTGCGACCTCGTGATCCCCGCTTCCTCGCGGGCACGGCCAAAAAGGGGCCCGAGGATGTCGCGCAGCAGGCCGTCCGCTGCTGCCTTGTCCAGGGATAGCACCAGGCGATCGCCGCTGACCCGAGGCATCAGCTCGCCGGCAATCCTGTCGTACTCGGGCCGAAAGTCACGGAGGCCCGGTGCTTCGCTGAGTGCCTCTTTCAGATCGGCCAGGGCCCGGCCGAGGTTCTCGGCGGCCGAGGCATCCTGCGACTGGATGGTGAGCTTCAAGGAGGATTCGGGCGGACCGCTGAGGCCGAGGGCCGCCCACATCACCCCGCGCGTGAAGGCCGTGCTCGGGCCGCCGCCAAGGTCTTCAGGCAGGAGGGGCAGCGTCTCCTCGATGACGCGCCGGCTGTCCGCAGTGGGGATGATGAGCACCTGGACCGCACTGTCTCCCGCGGCGGCGAACGCGGCCCTCAGTTCGGGCCTGTGGACCGGCTTGATCGAACGCAGGCGCTGCAGCACCCCCTCCTGGCCGGCACATACCGCTCCGCGAATCTGCTCGACGCCGTCGAAGCCCGAGCGCAGGACCGCCGCAATGGCCTCTGCGTCTGCACCTTCCTCGACGGGCACGGCGACCACGAACGGCGGATGCAGCAGATAGGCCGTGCTGAACACCATGTACAGCTCCCGTACCCCGGCTTGCCTGAGCTGGCCGAGCGGCCCTTCGATTTCTGCAGCAGCCGCGGAAGCCAACGGTGCGGGCAAGGCTATCAACTTCTGCAATTCGGCGAACATCATCGCGAGATCTACGTGCGTCCGGTCCACGCGGACGACGGCCAGCGTCTGCTCGTCCACGAACGGGGCGACGGCTGCTGCGCGCGCTGCCGGTTCGGACTGTGCGTGGGCAGTGGCCGCGAAAAGCAGCGCCAATGCGGCTAGGGCCATACTGATCTTGCGCATCTCTATGCTCCTTGGTCGCGTGTCATCGGGCGATGCTGAGTTCGTAGCGCAGGGCGCGCTCGGCGCTCTCCTGAGGGTCCACCGGGGCCCAAAGGACGGCTTTGTCCGCAAAGACCCGGTAGTCGAACGGTTCGTTCGTGGCCGGGTTGAGTGGGATCGGCACCTGCGTGACGTCGTCCAGAGAGCGCGGCAGTTCGCCGTTGTGCGAGGCGGCGTAGAGCCGCACGGCCTCCACACAGCGGAGCGCGGCCACGCGGCGGTCAATCTTCACGATCTGGAAGCCCGCGCGCCGGAGGGCCGGCAGCAGCAAGGCAGCAAGGAAGGCGTCCGTGGTCTTCCGTCCCTCTTGGAGGCGCGCTTCTGCTCCGTCGAAGCCTTTCTGCGCCTGCCAGTACGGCACGTAGTGCCACTTGAAATGCTGGTCCCTCAGGCGCCTGAAGCCGTCCATCATGTATATCGCAACCACGTGCAGAACGGGCATGGCCTCCACCTCTTCCGGCGGTCGGCCTTTTTCGAGCAGGTGCCGCTTGGCATCCGTATACGTGGCCAGCGCGGCAAGTGTCGGCGCCAACTCCTTCTTCGACCCGTGGTCCGCGCCCGCGAGTATCAGCACCTGTTCTGTCAACGCGCGCCACCCCGCCGCGCCAAGGTGCGAACTCTCGGGGTCGCGCAACTCGGGATACGTGAGGGCGAGCACGTCCAATTCCGTCTCGATGCCCTTTCGGGCGCTCACCAACGGGCGAGGCAGGGCGGTCAGCGCCCAGTACAGGTTCGGCGCCCCGGGCGCCTGGATCAGCTCCTCCACGGAGCCCAGCATTATGTCGGCGAGTGCCATGCCGACGAGGGCGTGAATGAGCGTCGGAGCTTCTCCCACGTGTTGCGCCATGGCGAACCCCGTCTGCAACGTGTGGAGCGCCTGCTCGTAGTCCGCCTCGGCGATCTCCAGCCGGGCCTGGATGCGCAGAAGCCGGGCGAGCTGGCGGTAGTACATCAGGTCCTGCATCAGCAACGCGAAGCCCTGACTCAGATCCAGGTCCCAATCGCAGCGCTTGCGCCTGGCGGCCAGTTCCATCTTCTGAAGGGCGTCTTGGAAAAGCGCAAGGACCGCTCGGGCCTTCTCGCGGTCCAGGTCCTGAGCGGGAACGTTGCGCAACTCGTCTATGGCCTTCAGCTGCTCGTCGCTGCGCTCTGACATCATCAGAGCTGCCCTGGTGTACTGAACGGCGGCGTTCCCATCCTGACGGTCCAGCAGTCCAGGCAGAAGCCGATGCTTGAGCGCCAGCACCGCCTCCGGCGCCGGATGCAGGACGAGGATGGTTGCGGGGGGCAGGTCCCGCTCCGCATCTGGCGGGGGCGTCTCCCCCGCGTGCGCTGCGGAAAGGCCCAATGCGCAAAGCGCGAGCACAACCGACAAACGTTTCATAGTCTGTTCTCCCGATCTCTGCGGACATTCATCCAGAAATGGTCAGGCGCGGGGAGCCGCGAGAACGAGATGCCGAGCAACTCCTCGACCGTCTCTTTCCTGGCGGCCGACCCGGTAGGCTCGGGGCGCGGAAGCGCGTCCAGCCCGCCCGCCAGCACTTTCTGGCGCAGTTCCAGGTAATTGCTGCGAGGCCATGGCTGCTCACGCGCCCACAACGCAGGCCGGGCCTCGACGTAGGCTCGCGCTGCGGGCCTGGCCGATTCGACCGGCACGAATACGGTCTTCTCGGTGACGCGCTGAGGGGCTTGCGTCAGCAGCGCGATCCCCAGGATGACGGCAGCCAGCAGCGCGCCGCTGGTGGCCAGTGGCCACAGCACACCGAATCGGCGCGCGGGCCGCGAAGCTTGCCCTGCGCTGAACATCAGGATGTCCCGGTCAATGCCGCTCGGCGCTGGCTTCAGCGACGCGAGCGCTCCCTCGATGGCGTCTGTGTCTTCGTACTGGCGTTCTCTGAACATGGCGCTCCCAGCGTTTCTCTCAAGGCGGACAGGCCAGCCCGGTAGCGCCTGTGCGCGGCGCTCGAACTGCAATCCATCACCTGAGCGATCTCTTCGAACGTGAGGCCGCCCCAAATGCGGGCCACGATGACTTCCCTCTGCTCGACCGGCAGCGCCCGCATGGCCTCAGCCGCCGCGCGAGCGTCCAGCCGATCGCCGTCCGACGGCATGAACCAGCCCTGTCTCATCCGTGCGACACTGGCCTCGCGGCGCTGGCGCCGCCGGTCCCGGCGGGCGGCGCTGATCGCCAGATTGCGCACGACTCGGTAGAGCCAGGCCACTGCATTGTCCGGCGGCGTTTTCTGCTGGACGAGCTTCACCAGCGCCTCCTGCACGATGTCGTCCGGCGAGTCGCACCACTGACGCGCCAGCAGCGCCATCGGCCTTGCGTGCTCGTCTAAGAGCCGGCCGAGCAGTCGCGGCGTTATTGACCTCTTCTTGCGGTTGCTCATGGCTTGCCGGGTCGTTCCACGTACATAGACGCCACCGCGGGCGTTCCATCCCGCCCTTTTCTCTTTGAGGACATGGCACGCGCGCCCAGCCTCCGTTACAATGGCCGGCGCTGGGCAACGGCCATGTCGGGCGTACCTCCGGCCTCCAGCCTCCGGCCTCCGGCCTGTTACAATGGCCACGTCGGGTGTCCGAGCCGCTCCCTAGAATACCAGCAAGGGGTTCGATGGCCAACTCACCGAGCACAGCCGTCGCGCTGCGCGAAGCGTTCCTGAGCGGCCGGCGCAGCGCCGAGAGTATCGTCGAGGAGCACCTTGCGCTGATCTCCGAGCGCGAGCCGGCCGTGGACGCCTTTCTGACGGTGGCCGAAGGGGAAGCCCGCCGGCGCGCGCGCGACCTGGATGCCAAACGGGCAAGCGGCGCGGGAATGGGCCTGTTGGCCGGCGTTCCCGTAGCTGTCAAGGACAACATCTGCACGCGCGGCATCAGGACGACCTGCGCATCGAAGATATTGGACAACTTCGTCCCGCCTTACGATGCCCACGTGGTCGAGCGTCTGCTGGCCGAGGACGCCGTCGTCGTTGGCAAGACCAACATGGACGAGTTCGCCATGGGGTCCTCGACGGAGAACAGCGGCTTCAAGATCACCAGGAACCCGTGGGACCCGGAGCGCATTCCGGGCGGTTCGAGCGGTGGCAGTGCCGCCGCCGTCGCTGCGGGCATGGCGCCCGTGGCGCTGGGCAGCGATACCGGCGGCTCGATCCGGCAGCCGGCCGCTCTCTGCGGCGTGGTCGGCATGAAGCCGACTTACGGCCGCGTGAGCCGCTACGGACTGGTCGCATTCGCCAGTTCGCTGGACCAGATAGGTCCGCTCGGCCGGACCGTCGAGGATGTTGCCCTGCTGTTGCAGGCCATCGCCGGCGCCGACTGCCGCGATTCCACGTGCAGCCAGAGCGGGCCGGTCTCGGACGTCCACTTCTGGACGTCTTGGAAAGGGGATCAAATCGGAACAATCGGCTCAGTGACCGTTAGCATCTACTCAGAGGACACCGGCTTCCTCGAG
>DAOVRD010000375.1 GCA_030628375.1 Planctomycetota bacterium | reverse complement strand
TGGCGACCGAGCTGCTTGGCAGCGACTACGCGTTCACGCGCTTCGATGTGAACTACCGCAAGTTCCTCACGCTACCGTGGGGACATGGGCTGAGCCTCGGCGTGTTTGCGGGCACCGTGTTTGGCGACGCGCCGTTCTATGCCCGCGCCGATGTAAACCAGTGCCAGAACCGTGAAGATGTAAGCCTGAATGACGGCGGTGATCAGGCTCAAGACCGAGAGGAAAAGGGTCAGCGCAAAGGCCGGCAGCATGAAGACCCTCGCATAACCCCTCAGAACGGTGGTCACCACGCCGATGACCACCACCAGCAGGAACTGGCCGCTCATGATGTTCCCGAACAGGCGGACGCCAAGCGCGAGGGTGCGGGTCAACTCGCTCAGGATGTTGAGCGGCAGCAGAAAGGGATTGGGGCGGACGTATCCCTTGAAGTAGTTGCGCCAGCCCCGCGCGCGCACGCCGTAGACCGGCACGGCAACGAACACTACGGCGGCAAGCGCGGCCGTCACGCTCAGGTCCTCGGTCGGGCTCCTCAGTCCAGGGACCATCCCGAACAGATTGGCCACGAGCACGAAGAGAAAGAGCGTGCCGATCAGGGGCACGTACGGCCCCGGCTCGGTCCGCACTATCTCCCTGATGAGGCTGCACAACGCCTCCATGAAGAGCTCGAAGAAGCTTTGCAGTTTGCCCACGCCGCGGGCGGCCAGCCGGGAGCGGACGACCAGCGAAAGGACCACCAGCACGCCCATTGCCCCCCACGTCATCAGGATGCTCGTGGGGAGCGCTATGGGGCCGGACACGGCCAGGGGCATCTCACTCAGGCTCATCGCGCCCTTCCTCGGGCTGCGTCGGCTTGACCATCCGGGATATCAGCACCCTCGCGACCAGGGCACCGACCAGCCCGGCCAGCAGCGCTGCCGCGACCTTCTCACCGGGAACCGACACGGCCAACACGATCAGCACCACGGCCAGGAATGCCAGCCGCGCGTAAAGGGCCACGGGCAGGAGCCACGTCGGCCCGCGCTTCTCGACCACGTACTCTACTTGCGCCTTGATGGACATGAAGAATATGCCGCCCACAACGAAGCCGAGTGCAAGCGACACTACCCAGCCCACCAGCCCCATTCCCATCAACCCGTTCATATCTTCTCCGCCACCTGCCGCCAGGCGATGTAGCACCCCAACGCCAGGCCTGCCAGCATGAAGAACACCATGAAGACGCTGCCCGAACCCATAACGCCGTCCAGCCACCGACCGAAGAACACGCCGAAGGCGGTGGGCAGCATCACCGACCAACCCACCGTGCCCATCATCCCGACCGTGGACCAGAATGACTGATCCCGCTCGCGCACGTCGCGCTCATGTCGCTCGCGCCGCCGCCTCAGCGCGGACAGGAACGCCTCCTTTTGCTCGGACAGCTCGGGCTCCGGGTGACGGGCAGCCATGTTCCCTATTCGCCCTTCTCAAGCTCCAGCAGGCGACGCATGAAGCTCAGGCGCAACTTCTCGAACGCAACGAAGTTCGTCCGGTCCTCCTCCGCCTGCTGCTGGAAACCTGCCACAACCTTCTGCTCGAGATGCTCCAGGTCATCGCTTTGGACCGCCTGGCGCGAGACCACCTCCACCACGTCCCGGTTGACCAGCGCAACGCCGCCGTTCAGGGCCAGATAGCGCTCCTTGCCGCCGGGGCTGCGCGCGATCAGAATGCCCTGCACCAGAGGGGTCACGAGCGGGGCGTGGCCCGGGCGGATGCCCAGCGATCCGGTCGGGTCCTCCACGGTGACGTGCACCACCTCCTCGTCCAGGACCACTTCGGTGGGAGTGAACACCCTCAGTTTCACGTGCCGGCCCCCTGCCGCTGCGCGGCGCGCGCCTCGTCAATGCTGCCGATCATGTAGAGCGACGATTCAGGCGCCTCGTCGAAGTCCCCCGCCAGTATCGCCTCGCACCCGTCGAGCGTTTCCTCGATAGTCACCAGCTTGCCGGGCTGTCCGGTGAACGGTTCGGTGACAAAGAACGGCTGCGTGAGGAACCGGATCAGGCGCCGCGCGCGATGGACGATGCGCTGGTCCTGGGCGGAAAGCTCCTCCAGGCCGAGCATGCTGATGATGTCCTTGAGGCTTCGGTAGTGGGCGATGGTCTCCCGCACCTGCCGCGCAACCGAGTAGTGCCGCTCGCCGACGATGTCTGCACTGAGCAGCTTGCTGGCCGAGTCCAGCGGGTCCACGGCTGGATAGAGCCCCTCGCTGGCCATTTCCCGGCTCAAGGTGATGGCCGCGTCCAGGTGGGTGAACGTCTCGGCGGCTGCCGGGTCGGTGAAGTCGTCCGCCGGCACGTAGACCGCCTGGATGGACGTTATGGACCCCCGATGCGTGGAAGTGATGCGCTCCTGGAGGTCGGCCACCTCGCTGGCGAGCGTCGGCTGGTAGCCCACGCGGGAAGGCAGGCGGCCCAGCAGCCCGGATACCTCCGAACCGGCCTGTACGAAGCGGAACACGTTGTCAATCAGAAGCAGCACGTCCTTGCCCTGCGAGTCGCGGAAGTGCTCCGCAATCGTCAGCGCCGTGAACGCCACGCGGGAGCGCGCCCCGGGCGGCTCGTTCATCTGCCCGAAGACCAGGACCGTCTTGCCGAGCACGTCCGCCTCGGACATCTCGCTGTACAGGTCGTAGCCCTCCCTCGACCGCTCCCCTACGCCGGCGAAGACCGAGATGCCCGCGTGCGCCTGAACCGTGTTGCGGATCAGCTCCATGATGAGAACGGTCTTGCCCACGCCGGCCCCGCCGAACATGCCGGCCTTGCCGCCCTTGCACAGCGGCGCGAGCAGGTCCACCACCTTCATCCCCGTGGCGAAGACCTCGTACTCGGTGCGCTGCGCGCTGATTGCGGGCCCGCGCACGTGGATTGGTTCGAGGGCTACCTTCCCGGGCGTGCCGGCCGGGCCCTCATCCCCGGCCCCTTCCGGCACGATGGCGGGGCCGTCATCAATCGGCTGCCCGAGCACGTTGATCATGCGGCCGAGCACGACGTCACCCACGGGCACGGTGATCGGGCGGCCGGTCGAACGCGCCTCTACGCCGCGCGACAGTCCCGCCGTTGAACTCATGGCGATGCCGCGCACCTTCGTCTGCGACAGGTGCTGCTGCACCTCGACCACAATCGGCCCGGACGGCCCCTCGATCTGGACAGCGTGATTGATGCCGGGGAGCCCGTCCGTGAACTCCAGGTCCAGGACGGACCCACGCACGCCCACAACTCGCCCGATCACCACCACGCGCCAGGCTTCCTCCCACGGACGTTCGACACGGCCGGAAAGAACACGATACACGCGTTTCTGCGTCTGCGGACGATCATACTCGCGACCGGCCGGATTGCAAAGGCCGAAGATGCGTTTCGCCATCCCGGATGATGTCGGCCGGGCCCTCCACGCGGGTCCAGGACGCCTCAACCTTTGCACTTCCGCCGCTCACGTGCTATGCTCGATCCGGCCTGTTCTAAT
>DAOVRD010000230.1 GCA_030628375.1 Planctomycetota bacterium | reverse complement strand
TCACGCTGCTGGTCCGCCATTTCCTGCACGGAGGCAAGCAGGGCCGCGTAACTTTCGAGGAGCATCATCTGGCTGCGCACCTGCTCCATTTCGGCGACCGCCTCGTCCATGAGGCGGACCGGCTGGGCGAGGCCCGAAGCCCCACTCTCTGCCGGCGGCTCGAGGCGGCGGACCTGCGCCAGGGCATCGGCCGCTCGGACCACTGCGCCATCGGCGCCCGCCAGGGCCTCCAACGGATGGACAATGCCGGCAATGCGCGACTCGTAGTTCGACTGCGAGACAGTGCGGTTGTTGAGCATCTGGTCGAGCACGGCGCGATAACCGTCGCCCGTGAGGCCAAGCACGCCCGCCAGCGCCCTCTGCATCCTCTCAAGGCCGTCAAGCTCCCCGCCGGCGCCGGGGCCGCCCGCCAGGCGCTCCCTTATGTCCTTCTGACGCTGAATCTGCTGCTCCAGGTCCCGGCGCAGGTCCTCCTGCCGCAACAGCAGCGCCCACAGCAACTCCTGAACCGTCACCAGCCGGAAGCTGAGCGGCGCGCCGGTCGCGCTGTTGGGCCCCGGGTCAACCTGCGGCGGACAGTTGTCGCGCGCGCCAACGGACACTACGAACCGGCCGCCCGCCGGGAGCGCCCTCTGGCGCAGATCCTCCACGTGCGAGCCGTGGAACTCCGCCTGCCCCTGTCCCTCCAGGAGCCGGACGGGCGCGTACTCCGTGCGGCCCTCCGCGCCCTGGTGCCACCGGTCGAGCCAGACCGACTCCAGACCGTGATCGTCGCGGGCGCGCACCACCAGCGGGACGCGCGCCTCGGGCACCAGCATCCCGCCGACGCCCGTGGCGGCCACGCGCACCTCCGGTGGCTGGTCCGGCACGGCCCGCAGTTCGACCCGCAGCGGCTCCCGGCTCTCGATTCCGTAGGTATCCACCAGCCCGAACTCGCAGGTCAGATCCCGGTCCACAGCCAGGGCGAAGCACACCGAATCCGCCCCTCTGCGCCGGGCCTCTATCGGGTCAGCCCCATCCAGGCGGCACCAGGCGGAGGAAAGCGGTTTGGTCGCCTCCAGGTCCACTTCCACCCGGCTGCCTTTGGGGATTTCGAATGCCGGGGCGTTCCACGCCAGTTCCATCCCCCCCTCGCGCACGCCGGCGGCGAGGGCCTGGGCGATGTAGTCCGGCGGAGTGACAATCATCCGGGCAGCAGAGACCGCCGGGCGGTCCACCACCTCCAGCCGGTGCTCGTCGAGCATCCCATCGCCCGCCTTCACCGTGAACGCCATCGTCTCCGCCACCCCGACCAGCTTGACCGAAAAGACCGCCTCGCCCGCGCGTTCCATCTGGAGCGTCTGCGAGGCCCCGCTTGCCACCCCTCGCACCTCCAGACGGGCCGCGCGCGGGACCACTCCGAGCGCCTCCACGCGCACCTCGACGTCCTCCCCACGCGGCACGAAAGGCGGCAGTTCCAGGAGCACCAACTGCGTCCTGCGCGGCCAGTCAACGCGCGCAAGCACAACATTGCGACGGAACCAAAGCGCGGCCGACGCGGGCCCTTGTGCCGCCAGGGCGGCCAGCACGGCGGCAGCAACGCCACCGAGAAGAAGCCACGTCCTTACACGCCGCCAGGCGATCAGGTGGGCCGGAACCAGGCCTTCCACCAGCCTTTGCGCCTGGAGGACCGTGGCCGATTCCAGCGATGCGGAGGCCCGCCCCTCCGCCGGGGCACTTGTGAAATGCAGTGCGCTGCCAAGCAGGTCGGCGGGGCCGCGCCACCGGTGCCCCATCTCCAGGGCAAGGGCCTGATCCGGCAGAACCCGCACCAGCGGCGCCAGCAGTTGCCTGGCCAACTGCCAGACCAGCCCGGCGCCCCCGACGCAGAGCAGGACGAAGCGCGCGCCACGGGGAAGCCGGAACGCCCTGTCCAACGCGTAATCAATCAGCACCAGCGCCGCGACAGCGCAGAGCAACCTGCCGATGCCGACCGTCGCCATCGCCAGGCGCACGAGCCGGCGCAGGGCCTTGACCTTGCCACGCAGCGTCTGTCCGGCGTCGTCCACGCGCGCGCCCCTCTCAGGTGAAGACGTTTGCATAAGCCCTGTCCATAACTTATATTATCGAGCTATTATAGTTCCCGGAGACGGGGCCGAAAAGGTCCCGCCGCGAGCTTTCCCGGACGAGGGCGAAATGGCGGAAAGAATACACGAAGGCCATCTAAACGCCAGCGGAAAGCGCTTTGCGCTGATTGTGAGCCGCTACAACGAGTTCTTCTCCAGCAGGCTGCTCGGCGGGGCGGAAGACTGTCTGTTGAGGCACGGCGCGGCCGCGGAGGACGTCGAGGTCTTCCGCGTGCCCGGCGCATTCGAACTGGCGCTGGTTGCCAAGAAGGTCGCCGAGACCGGCAAGTTCCACGCTGTGGTGTGTCTGGGGGCGGTGGTGCGTGGTCAGACGCCGCATTTCGACCTGGTTGCCTCGGAGGCAGCCAGGAGCGTCTCGCGCGTCAGCCTGGAAACCGGAGTGCCCACCGTATTCGGTGTAATCACCACAGACACAATCGAACAGGCCGTGGACAGATCGGGGGCGCGTGCGGGCAACCGAGGCGCTGAGGCTGCGATGGCCGCCATTGAGACGGCCAACCTCCTCGAAGGACTCTCCGCCGGTTAGCGTGGCTCCTGCACGGCGCCGTCACTCGTACGCCGCCGGGCGTCGCTGAGCTTGCCGGAGCCGGCACTTCCTAAGGCCCGCGTGAATCGTCGTCTGCAACTGCCGTCGGCCGCCCTGTTTCTATTGCTCAGAGCGATGCAACGTGGTGAGGATCGAAACACAGGCACGGGAACTGGCTCTCAAAGCCCTCTACCAGTACGACATGGTCGAAACGTGTTCGCTGGACGGGCTGCGGACGTTCTGCAGGGAGAACGCCAGGGCCGAAGCCGCCGACCTCGCTATCGAGCTGATAGAAGGCTGCCTCGAACACAAGGAGACGCTGGACGACATAATCCGCCGCACGGCCGAACACTGGGAGCTGGAGCGCATGGCCATCAGCGACCGGAACATACTGCGCCTGGGGACCTTTGAGCTGCTTTTCAGGCCGCAAACTCCCCCAAAGGTCGCCCTCAACGAGGCCATCGAGCTGGCCAGGAAATACAGCACGGAGAACTCGCCGACCTTCGTGAACGGCATATTGGATCGGGTCTACACCGCACACGTGAAAAGCCCTCCCTCGGAAGACTTGCGGGGGTCGGCCCAGACGCAGGATCCGCAGGCTCGGGCGGAGCTGCACGTGCATTCGTCGGCGTCGGACGGCTCTGTTGCGCCCGCCGAGCTGCCGGCTATGGCCGCCCGGGCGGGACTGAGCGGGCTGGCGCTGACGGACCACGACTCCGTTGAGGGCGTGGCCGCCGCGCGCCTCGCGGCCGAAGCGGTCGGAATAGAACTCGTGCCGGGAGTGGAACTCACCAGCTACGCGCGGCTGCCCGGCAGGTCTGAGCAAACCGAATTGCACATCGCCGGGCTCTTCGTGGACTGCGAGAGCCCGGACCTCACAGACAAGCTCCGCCAACTGCGCTCTGTGAGGGTCGAACGCGTCAAAGAGATCACTCGCAGGCTCCGCGAGATGGGCATCGAGATAGAAAGCGAACAGGTGCTGCAACGTGGGCCCGATGCCGCCGTGGGCCGTGTGCACGTGGCCCAGGAGATGATAGAACGGGGCTACTGCCGGGACGTGGCCGAGGTGTTCGGCCGGTACATCGGCGAAGGATGCCCCGCCTACGTGCTCAAGGAGAAGATGACGCCGGCCGAAGCCATCGAGCTGGTCAGGAGCGCGCGAGGGTGCGCTGTGCTGTGCCATCCCGACCTGACGTCGGCGATTGAGGAATACATCGAAGAGCTGGTCCGAGATGGGTTGGAAGCTCTGGAGGTCTACTACCCGAGGCACACACCACGCGACAAGGAGCGGCTCCTGGCAACGGCACGGCGGTTCGACCTGGCAGTGACCGGAGGCAGTGATTTCCACGGCGCCGCCAAACCGAACATCAACATCGGTCAGGAAAGCGTGTCGTTTGTGGAGCTGCACGAATTGAGGCGGAGGGCCGGTCTCCTCGTCTGAGTGCACATGCGGCGTATAATGGCAATCCAATCCGATCAACTCACGCCAACGGAAGGCCCTCATTGATGTCGCGCTTCCAGTGGTCCCGCAAGAAAAGCAAAGCCGAAGAAGGGCCTCAGGACGCTCCGCAGGAGCCGGGAGCGGAGACGCCACAGGACAAGGCCGGGCTTTTCCGGAAGCTGCACGGTGGGCTGAAGAAGACCCGATCGAAGGTAACCGGCGGCCTGCGCAGCGTCCTTTCGATCGGACGCTCTCTGGACGAAGAATTGCTGGAGGAGATCGAGGAGCAGCTTTACCTGGCCGACATCGGCCCGGCGGCCGTCATCCGTCTCTGCGGCGCCCTGCGCCAGGCCTACAAGAGCGCAGAGATCAAGAAGCCGGATGAGGTCCTGGACTTCCTCAAAGCGCGGATGACGGAAGAGCTGGCACAGTGGGACACCGCACTCCACCTGCCCGAGGAGGGCCCGGGCGTCATTATGGTGGCCGGTGTCAACGGTTCGGGCAAGACGACCAGCATCGCCAAGCTGGCGCACATGTTCGTCGCAGAGGGCCGACGGGTGCTGCTGGCCGCAAGCGACACGTTCCGGGCCGCCGCTGTCGAGCAGCTTGAGATCTGGGCGGACCGGGTGGGCGCCGACATCGTCAAGAACGAAAGCGCCGATCCGGCTGCCGTGGCCTTCGACGCCGCCGACAAGGCGCTGGCCCAGGGCTACCACACGCTCATCATTGATACCGCCGGCAGGCTGCACACGCGGACGAATTTGATGATGGAACTCCAGAAAGTCAGCCGCGTCGTGGCCAAGAAGATACCGGGCGCCCCACACGAGACCCTCATGGTCCTGGACGCCACGACGGGGCAGAACGCCATCAGCCAGGCCATCAGGTTCAGCGAGAGCATCAACCTGACCGGGATGATCCTGGCGAAGCTTGACGGCACGGCCAAGGGCGGCATCGTCTTCGGCATGAGGGATCAGATTGACATCCCGGTCAAGTTCGTCGGTGTGGGCGAACGCGCCGAAGACCTGACGGCTTTCGACCCCGAGCAGTTCGTGCAAGCGCTGTTCGAATGAGCGTCCTCTCGCAATGGACACAGAACGACGATGACACAGATGAGCTTTGATGAGATCAAGAAGCTGTTCGACGACTGCGTGATCGCCAACTACTCGCGGATACCGATCGCCTTCGTCCGCGCCGAAGGTTCCCACATCTGGGACAGCGAAGGCAACCGCTACGTTGACCTGATGCCGGGCTGGGGCACAAGCACGATCGGCCACTGCCATCCCCGGGTGGTGACGGCGCTGCAGCGGCAGGCCGCCATGCTGATCCACGTGGACAACACGTTCTACACCCAGCCGCAGGGGCTGCTGGCGCAAAAGATCAGCCAGCACTCGTTCGGCGGGAAGTGCTTCTTCTGCAACAGCGGCGCCGAAGCCGTCGAGGCCGCCATCAAGCTGGCGAGGCTGCACAAGGAGAAGGACGGCCGATATAAGATCATCACCATGCGCGACTCGTTCCACGGCAGGACCATGGGAGCCATCACCGCCACAGGTCAGGACAAGTATCACAAGGGGTATCTGCCCCTGCTGCCGGGATTCAGCCACGTGGACTTCAACGATCTGGACGCAGTCAAGGACGCCACTGACGACCAGACCTGCGCCGTCATGCTCGAACCCATCCAGGGCGAGGGCGGCATCAACCTGGCGACCGACGAGTTCTTCGCCGGGCTGCGCGCGTTCTGCGACCAGGAGGGGCTGCTCCTCATTGCGGACGAGGTCCAGACGGGCATCGGGCGGACGGGACGCTGGTTCGGCTATCAGCACTACGGGATAGAGCCGGACATCATGGTGCTGGCCAAGGCGCTCGGCGGCGGGGTCGCCATAGGGGCGATGGTGGCAAAGCCGGAAGTCGCCCAGAGCCTGGCGCCAGGGACCCATGCCTCGACCTTCGGAGGCAATCCGCTGGCCTGTGCCGCCGCGCTGGCCACCTTCAAGGTCATCGAGGAGGAGGACCTCATCGAAGTATGCCGCCGGACCTCCGAACACATCTTCGATCGTCTCCGTCAGATGGCGGAGAAGTATTCCATAATCCAGGAAGTGCGCGGGCGCGGCGTCATGTGCGGCGTCGAACTGAACCGGCCCGGCGCGCCCGTGTTCCAGTACTGCCTGGACAACAAGGTGCGCCTCAACTGCACGCACGAGACCGTCGTGCGACTTCTGCCGGCAATCAACGTGCCGCGTGACGCCCTCGACGAGGGATTGGACGTGCTGGACGAAGCCTTCCAGAAAGCCGAAAAGGGAGAGATATGAAACCCGACGGCGGCAAGCACATGCATCTGGTGACGCTGCTCGACTGGAATGCCGATCGCATCCGAAAGGTGCTCGCCCAGGCGCACGAGCTGAAGGCGCAAGCGCTCGCAGGACAGCTTCGGCCGACCTTGCAGCGCAAGACGCTCGCCCTGCTCTTCGAGAAGCGCTCGATGCGCACGCGCGTCTCTTTCGAGGTCGCGATGACGCAGTTGGGCGGCCACGTCACTTACCTGTCGCAGGACGACGTGAACCTCGGGGTGCGCGAGCCCATCAAGGACGGTGGGCGCGTGCTGTCGCGTTACGTGGACGGCATTGCGGCGCGCGTCTATGCCCACGAGACCGTGGAGGAACTCGCGGCGCACTCCTCCGTCCCGGTCATCAACGCCCTCAGCGACC
>DAOVRD010000148.1 GCA_030628375.1 Planctomycetota bacterium | reverse complement strand
CCTTGGGGTCGGGTTCGCCGACCGCGCGGCGGAATCGGGGGTCCTTCCAGAGCGCAGCGAAGTTCCCGCACTTGCCTGCGTCCTCGAAGCGGTACCTCTCGATGAGGTCGAGGGCCTCCTCCCGCCTCCCGTGAGCAGCGCAGGCGCTGGCCAGGTCGAAGGCCACCCGCTCATCTTCGGGGGCCAGCCGATGCGCGCGGTCGAGGTAGGGGAGCGCCTTCTTGCTCTTGCCGTTGGGGTACTGGTGATAGGCGCCCAGCACGCCGTCAGCCAGGGCCTCCAGCGGCGTCCCCTGCTTGGCCGAATGCCACTGGAAGAGCAGGTCCCGCCCGTTCGCGGCGTCCCTGACCCGGGGGGTCTCCGTCCTCATGTCGGGGTAGGCTTCGCGAACTGCTTCGCGGGCACGTTTGCTGTCCGGATTCCGCTCCAGTGCTTTCAGCACGGCGGCGATGTTCCGGAACATCGGCCGCTTGCCCTTCGGCACGGTGCGCCAGGCGCCGCCGGGCGACATGGGCTTGCCGTCGGCCCGCCGGGTGGCCCAGCCCTCGGCAAGCTCATCGTCGATCACAACCGGCGCCCCGGTCTGTACCGCGAACTGCGTGGCATCGCGCATGTCGTAGTCGGCCTCGACCGTTGAGGTCCGCTCAGCGCCGTCCTTCAGCTCCACTGTCACCTTCAGGTTCGGCGTCGTTGACCAGGCTAGCCCGACTCTCTCGACCCTGTGACCGAACCGCTCCAGGAGTCGGAGGAGGGCGGTGTGCAGGTCGGGCGGGTCCGACGGCTCCCGGCCCGTGATGCTGCGCAAGACGACCTCCGCTTCGTAATCGCCCATGGGGCCCCTGTGTGATCGTCCCTTCGAGTCGACGAGCATCAGCGTCGTCTGCCCCTCAGAGCCCCCCTGCCAGATGCGCACGCGCTCCACCGTTACGACCACCTTGTCCGTGAACTCCTTGCCCGGCCGAGACTTCTTCAACTGGTCTTCTACCATGGTGACGAGCTCCTTTCGCAGCCGCTTTCGGGC
This sequence comes from Planctomycetota bacterium, assembly GCA_030628375.1. Classification (GTDB taxonomy): domain Bacteria; phylum Planctomycetota; class Brocadiia; order SM23-32; family SM23-32; genus DAOVRD01. The sequence continues at coordinate 8,762 of DAOVRD010000148.1, read as the reverse complement.
ATCATGAAGGCGACGCCTGATCGTGCCGACGGGACGACCCGTGAAGCGGCCAATGTCTGCGGTAGAGTAGCCGTCTATGTAGTAGAGGGTCGCAGCCTCTCGGCTGGCTTCAGGCAGACGTCGAACAGCGGCCAGCACCTCACCCCGGGTCTCGTCGCGCTGGACGGCTTCATCTGGTGTCATTCCGCCCCGCGCCGGGGAAGGTAGAGACTCGTGCCGTTTCTCACGCCGTCGGTCCCGCCGAATGCGCTTGCTGGCAGTGTTGACGGCGATGCGGTAAAGCCAAGCGCCGAAGCTCTGGGGCTCGGCCAATTGGTGCAGCGACTCAAAGGCAGCCAGGAACGTCTCCTGGGCGATATCCTCTGCGTCCGCGAAGCTCCCCGTCTTGCTGAACGCCACTCCGAAGACCGCATCCTGATACCGCTCGACGAGGGTACGGAAGGATCCGGTCTCGCCCTCAAGGACGCTCTGCACCAGTTCGGCGTCTGTCTCTGCCATGCGCTCAACCCTCACCATAATAGACCCCGCACCCGGGCACAGCGTTCGGTCCAATCTCAGAGTTCACGCGCGGGAGTTCCGCAGTAGTGAGCAGTCCTGTCGTCAACATCCAGTATAATGCCCTGGCCGTTGGCGACAACCCTTCGGTGCATCCTCGGGGCGTTTGGCCGGGACCCCTCTGGGCAGTGCAACACAGGCAGGGGTTAGACCTCAAACCGGAATCCGCCCCCAGGGCCAAAGCTCAAACCCGAAAAGTGGGGCTTGTAGGATAGAGGGCCCTCGAAGGCAGGAGTAGACGTGGAAGAACTGCGGTCATTGGTCAGCCGTGCTCAGGCGGGCGATCTGGATGCATATGGGGAGATCGTCCGCAGATTCCAGGACATGGCGTATGGATACGCCTATTCCATCCTCGGCGACTTCCATCTGGCAGAGGACGCGGCGCAGGAGGCCTTCATTCGGGCGTATGGGGACCTGGGGAAGCTGGACGACCCGGCCGCTTTCCCCGGGTGGTTCCGCAGGATCGTCTTCAAACAATGCGACCGGCTGACGAGGAGAAAGAGGTTGCCTACCACGCCGCTGGAGTCGGCGCGGCCCATTGCGTCGGGCAGTCCTGGACCCGTCGAGAAAGTGGAGGAACGGGAGATGGCGGACAGGGTACTCAAAGCCATCCGTTCCCTGCCCGAGAACGAGCGCACGATCACCACGCTTTTCTACATCAACGGATACTCGCAGAAAGACATCGCCGAATTCCTGGAGGTGCCGGTCACGACGGTCAACAACCGCCTCCACGCCTCCCGGAAACGCTTGAAGGAAAGGCTGCTTGCGACGGTTGCGGATGGACTGCGTCAGTCGAGACCCGGCCCCGAGTTCGTGGAGAAGGTTATGGTTGAAATGGACAAGAAGTCAGAAGCGCCCAGCGCATTTCGGCCGCTGCAAGAAGCATTTGAGCGGATCGGCAAAGATCGGAACACTCGGAGGGACGAGCTTGCGGAGGCGCCCTGGGACGCGATGGCAAACTATAGTGACTGCGAGTTCTTTCGGGCGCTCTTCCTCGTTCTCTTGGGCAGGCCGGCAGCCGTCGACGACGAAAAGACCAGGCTCGCAAGGCTGAAGGCCGGCCACTCCCGGAAGGACCTGTTTCTGGAAGTGTTCGATTCCTACGAGTACCGGATGCGCCAACTCCAAAAGCTCGCGAGCACCCTTAAGAAAGGGCCTCCTGGGGACGGGGGAGCGGGCGAGTCTTTCTGACGAGTTTGTCGACTGGGCACCTGGTTGCCTACTCGGTTGTTGTGCGAGGGGAGGAAGGTCGGATGATGAATCGAGAATGGATGAGAAGGTGGTGCAACGCGATGTGCTGCGATCTCGGACCGGACGCGGAGGTCCGGGAGATCGATGAGCTGGAGGATGCGATCGCCCCTCTGGCGCCGAGAGCCGAGAACATCCGAGGACTCATCGCCAGGATCGACTCGGTCTGCCACTACAAGGCTTTCGAGAACATCGCGTTCATCATGAAAGCCATCGGGGAGGGCGACTACCCGGAATGCCCCGCTGTGGACGTTCTGTGGCGATGTGGAGACATCGGCGAGGAAAGGCGAGATCACGCGCGGAGGTACATCCATTCGATCCGAGCCTGGCTGGACGGACGCGATCTGGAGAAGGCGGCCGGGGAGCGGCCGGATTGCGCCGAAATCCTGCAGACGGCCTACGAACTGCTGGGAGAGATGGACGAGGGCAAGCGCTGGCTCGTAATGTGCTTGCTTAAAACGCTGAAGGAGCACGCCTGGACGCCTTGGGACTTCATCGCCGCGTACGGAGACGAGCAGTTCGTCCGCGCACTCCACGAGTCCGTGCTCCGCAGGCAACCCTCGCCGGGCGAACTTACGTCCGGGATCGAAGAGTTGCGACAGGGAAAGGCACGGGAGCAGATGGTGGCCGAAGTCATCGACTGTGCCGAGCATAAGCTGAGCGAGCTGAAGCGCATGCACGAAAGGTTGGTGAATGGAGTCCCGGACTGAGCAGGCCAACAATTCGGAGACTCTCTGGGGAGGAGCCGCCTGGCTCCTCCCTCGACGCTCTGCGCGGCCTAGCGCTGGTAAATCGGCAACTGGCAGTAAGGCACGCTCATGGCCAGTACGCTCATGGCCGTGGTGTAACACTCGCCCTCGCGGCTGGAAGAGCCCTTGGGCCAGGAACCGTTCTCTTGCTGAGCCTTCAGCAAGTTCTCGTACATCTGTGCGGCGAACGGCTCCCAGTACTCGTCGCCAAGCTGGAACATGCCCTGGGAGCAGTAGTAAATGGCGTAGTAGAAGTGGCTCTCGCGCGGGTTGCGCGGTGGACGCTTGAGCAGCCACTTGCCGGCGGCGATGGCTGCCTCGCTGCGATGACGGCCGCACAGTTCGAGGCACAGCAGGCCGACTCCCGTTCTGCCCGGACCCGATCCGCCGCCCGGCTGATAGCCGAAACCGCCGTCCCTGTTGTGGCACCGCGTGATGAACCCCAGCGCGTCCTCGATGGCCTCTGTGGGCACCTCCGCGCCGTTGTTGCGGGCCGAGCGAAGGGCCATCAGCGGCCAGCCCGTGCACGAGATGTCGCTGTCGGAGCTATTGGGCTGGTAACGCCAGCCTCCCTTGAACCGGTCCGACTTCCGGATCTTTTGAGCAGCCAGGATGATCTTCAGCGCTTCGGGCAGGACTTCGTCTACCTTTTCCTGCCGTTCCAGGTCAACCATCCCCGACACCTCTGAGAGCATCAGCGCCGCGATGGTATGGCTGTACATCGGGCCCTGGGATCGGCCCCCGCCCAGCAGCATGCCGTTCTCCTGGCGGGAGTTCAGCACGAAGTCAATTCCCTTGTTTATGGCGTCCCCGTACTGCCCTGTCCCCGGGGTGTATCCTTTGGCCAGGAAGGCCATAACGCACAGGGAAGCTATGCCGGTGTTCTTGCCCCAACCGCTCGGCCAGGTGCCGTCCTCCTGCTGCGCCTCGGCCAGGTACGTCAGGCCGCGGTCCACCGCTTCGTCTACCTTCTGCTCGTACTGCGCCAGCGGGTCCTCTTCTTCCGATTCCTGGGCCCAGCCTGCCAGGGCCAGCGCTCCGAGTGCGGCAAGCGCGATGAATGTTGCGCGCACGGACCGTGTGCAGCTTGCACGTCCGAAACCCCTCATTCCTCGCCTCCGGCCCTCTTCATCCGCTCGTGCCGCGCGACGGACCTGAAATAGCGCTTGATCAGGGAGCGGTATTCCTTGGGACTGTCGTCGCCGGCCGCTTGCAGTATCTCGTCGCGCAGTTGTCCGGGCAGCTTCGCCCAATCGTCGAGCATGATGCCGAACTCCGCCAGCTCGGGCGGCGGCGCGTTCCTCATGTCGGGTGCTCGGCGGCCCCGCGGATCGAGGGTGAGTCCGTAAGTGCTCAGATCGGCGGCGCCCGTTCGGACGGCGACCGGCCGCATGCCCAACTGCGCGGCCCGGTCGGCGGCCTGCTGCCGGGCGGCCTGGAGATGTCGGGCAGCTCGGTCCGCGTCCTGCGCTTGCCGGCTGCGGGCGGCATCGTCCGTCGCCTGGGCGGCCGCCGCAAGGTCCTGCGTCAGTTGAGCCTGTGCGACGCCCAGGTCGGAGTCCTTGTCCCGGCCGGCCACCTGGTCGAGCCTGTCCGCCAGTTGGTCCAGGGCACGGGCCGCTGCGTCCAGGGCCGAAGCCGACTGCTGCTGGGCGGGGATGGCTTCGGCCGTTCTTGCTTCCGTGATGGCCTGCTGCGCGGTGCCCTGTGCCTGACCGGCCCGATCCAGTTGCTCGACCGCCTTCGTGGTCTCTGCCAGGGCTTGGTCCTGCGGGGCGAGTGCCTGGAGGGCGCCGCGTATCCGGTCCGTGTCCTCGCGCAGGTCGGCCGTGCGCTCCGCCAATCCATCCTGTCGTGATACTGTCAGGTCCTGATACTCCGGTTCGGCGAAGATCTCCAACTCGCGTGCCAGCCGCTGCTGCCGCTGGGCGAGCCGCGCAGTATCCTCGGCCAGTTGCGCCTCTCTCCGGGTCTCCGGAAGCGGCGGTGCGGCCCGGGCCGCTTCCTGGAGGCGGTCGGCAAGCTCGCCCAGCTTCTCGCCGGCCTCCGCTGCTCTCTGGGTGGCCTCGGGCAACTGGACGGCCTGGAGGCGCCGCGCGGCCTGGCCGGCCGCCCGGGAAGCCTGGAGTTCGATCCGGTCCTGCTGCGGGGCGACGTCCTGCGTGCGCTGGGCCACCTGCGCCGCTTCGAGCGCCAGTTCGGCCTGTTCCCTCTGCATGCGGGCGAGATGTCCATCTTGCAGCTCGCGCATCGCCTCGGGTCTCCTTCTTGCCACACTGCTGGTGCGTCGCTGGAGGTCACGTTGGCGCCTGGCGAGCTGCTCGATGCCCTGGGCCCTCTGCGGCTTGTCGGCCAGAGTGGACGAACGCTCCGCAGCCTTGCGCAGTTCCTCTGCCAGCTTCTGGGCGCCCTCGGCAGCTCTGGTGGTGGTGTTGGCTGCTTCGTCTGCGGCTTCGCCTGCGCCGGCCAGCGCTTGCTGGGCCTTTGCTTCGGCGGCTTTCGCAGTGGTTTGGGCCTCCTGGGCCTTGGCCAGAGCGTCCGTGGCCTGGGCCTGGCGCTCGTCCGACCTGGCTTCAGCTTCCTTAGCGCTCGCCTCGGCCTCACGGGCCCTCGCCTGGGCGTCCCTGGCCCTGGCCTCCGCCTGCTCGGCATCGGCGGCGGCCTCCTTTGCTTGCGCTGCGGTGCGCTCGGCGTTCTCTGCTGCGACTCTGGCCTTCGCAGTCGCGAGCGTGGCATCTGCCTTGTCCTGTTTCGCCTTCGCTGCCGCGTCCTCGGCTCTGGCTTTCTCTTGCGCGGCCTTCGCGGCTGCGTCCCTGGCACCGGCCTCGGCCTCAACGGCGGCGGCCAGGGCACCCCTGTCAGTTTGTGCTTTCTGCACGGCCTGCGTGGCCTGTTGCATCTGACCGGCCGGACTGTGTTTCTTGAGGGCCTCCTGTGTGTACCGCGTAGCCTTTGCTGCCTCTTTCGTGAGTTGCTGCATCTGCTCGGTCAGCTTCTGCTGGCGTTCACCGAGGCCGCCGGGGTACGGGGTTCCGGGGTCTTGCCTGGCCTGCTCTGCCCCTTCGGCGAGTTGTTTCTGCTGCTGCGCGATCTGTTCGGCCTTGCGAGCGATCTCTTCGGCCAGGAGTTCCGCCCGCAGGGAGCGCGCCCTGGCCTCCAGGGCGCCGGCTGCTTCGCCTTGTCTGGCGATGGCCGGTTCCAGATCGTAGTTCCTTATCTTCTCTGCGGCGTCCCGCATGCGGCCGGTCTGGGGGGCGCTCAGGTCGTCTGCGGCCGCCTCCTCAGCCAGCTCTTCCTGCTCCCTGGCGAGTTCTGCTATGGCGGAGTCGAGCGCCTGGGCCGTCCGGAGCCGTTTCGTGGCGTCTCTGAGACGTTCCTGTTCTTCCTGGAGTCGGCGCGCCTCGGCCGCCAGGTCGCGCGCGCGCAGCTCCTCCGAAGCTTCCCTCATGGCCTCGCCCAGGACGGCGTCCACGTCCGTGGCCACTTCACGCTGCAACTCGGCCCATGCGTCGGGACTCATGGCCAGTTCGGCGGTCTGTCCGTCAGGCGGCCCTTCTTCCATGGCGTATTTTGTGTCGGCCAGGTCGGTCTGCTGTTCGGCCAGTTCCTGCAGTTCTTGCTGCCGGCGCGCAGCCTCCGCCACGGCGTCGAACTGCTCTACCATCTCCGACACGGCCGCCACGGCCAGGTCTATCTGAAGGTCCGCCTCGTCAGCAAGCTTGCCGCGCTGCTGCGGTTCCTCCGTCAACTGGACCTGCCCGGCCAGGTTGTCTGCTCTGCTGATGTGGTTGTCGGCCGTGGCGCGCAGCTTGGGCGCAAGGAAACCGTACATGCTCCACGCCACCCGCTGCGCCAGCTCACGCGCGGAACCGTCGGCCGCATCGAGGTGCTCGTGCATCCGATCTATCCGTTCCTGTGCGGCCTGGTCCAGGTCTCCCGGCCTGGCGACTTCCGGCAGTACGTCGGTCGACTCCTTCTTGGCCGCTGCGAGTTCGTCAAGTATCTCCTGCAGCGCCTTGCGGATATCCTCCTCCCACGTGAGCAGCAACTGTTCCGCGTAGGACGGCGCCTCAACGTCGAACTCGATGGTGTAAGGATCGGAGAAGGCCTCCTGTGGGCCCTGCATGTCTTCCGGCAGGCTGTCGGTGGCCCGTAGACGGAACGTGAGCCGACTGACGCCCTTCAGGTCCAGCGCGGACAGGTCGAGCAGGACCGTGCCGGCGACGGCCCGCTGCGGCCCCCCCGTGGTCTCCTGCCGGCCCTCTTCCTGAGCGGACAGGGGCACGGGGATCGAAGGGATCGTGCCCCGGTCGGTCTCCATGACGACCTCCGCCCCGCTGACGCCGTAGTCGTCGCCGATTGCGTACCCCAGAGGCAACTTATCGTCGGGCGACATGCGCAGGCGCTTCTCTTCCGGCTGCCAGACGGCCACTGTCGGCGCAGCATCCGGCAGGGCCTCCAGGTCGTGCTGCACCGGGGTGTTGGCGAAGCCGTGGACGTCCGCGAACTCCGCCTCCCAGCGGCCGGACAGGCCGGCGGCCATCTTGAATCGGAACACGCAGTCGGTCGTCCCGTCTCCTGTGGCGACCAGCTCGGTCTGCACGCCCGACAAGGGCTCGCCGTCAACGAGCATCTCGGCGCTGCCGACCCTGGTGTTGGTCCTGGCCGTGACGGTCACTGTCGTGCCAGCCAGGGCTGCGATGTCGCCGGTCGCGTCGGCTTCGATCCGGGGTTGAAGCTGCGTGTATTCCGGGTAGTCGTAGCGCAGGTCTATGCCCGTTACGGCCGGGAAGGGAACGACCGTCACGGTGTAGTAGCAGCTAACGGCGCCCCCGGCGTGGACGCGGTAGCTGAAGGTCCGTTCGGCGGGCGGGCACGTAAAGGTGAAGCGCCCCCTCTTGCTGTCCGGGTCGAACAGCCGTGCCATCCGCTCGGCGGTCTCCGTGCCGTCGGGAGCCGGGATGCGCAGGTCAGCGCGGCGAACTGACTTGTCGGCCACCTCGACATCTATCCGCAGTATCTGACCGCGAGTGATCACCGTGTCCCCGGGGGTGATGGTCAGGTCTTCGGCCGAGATGTTGGGCAGATTCAGGTGGGGGCCGACGGCCCGCAGCAGCAGACGCGACGTCTTCACCGGCCACAGCAGCAGCAGTTCGGTCAGCAGGGCGGCAAGAAGCACAGCCAGCAGCAGCGGCGGCCTGGCCCTGCGCAGAGTGATCTCCCGGCCCGGTCGAATGGTGCGCACGTCGTCTTGCGCCTCGTTGACCAGGGCCGCGATCAAGGCGTCCGAGCCGCGCAGTTCCGGCGCATCTTTGCTGCTGAGCAGCTCGACGGAGGAGCTGATGCGTTCCTGCAACTCGGGATGATGCAGTTCGATGGCGCGGGCGATTCCGTCCAGCGTAAGGCTGCGCGCAAGCGGACGGATCAGAAGCAACAGCATTCCCACGACCGTTGCGGACAGTGCCAGGAGCGTCAGTGCGTAGCGGACGGGGGAGGCGAAGACCACCACGCAGGCGTCTATGGCCATGACGACAAGCAGCGAGCCGATGGCCAGGGCCACCACGGTGCCGATGCCGCGCACTGCGATGGCTAATCGCGCTCGCAGGATAAGGAGCCTCAGGGTGCGGACGATCGTCCTGGGCAGCCGACGAGGCGTTTCACGTGTCGCCGACGCGCCAAAGCCGCTATGGCGACGGCGCGGTGGGGTCTTTTCCGTCACGGCAGTCCCACCTTTCTGCGCAGCAGCCATTCTGCAGTGGCCAACAGGATCATGAGCATCAGCAGGGGCATCGAACTCCACAGTATGTACTCCTTGCGGTCCCGCACAAGGAGCGCACTCGGGCCGAGGGCATCCAGCGTTCGGGCGGCCTGCGCCGGGCTTACGGCGACTCCTCCGCTCAACTCGGCCAGCAGTCCCGGCAGTCCGTGATCCGCCGCAAGTTCGATCTGCTCGGTTGAAGTGGCCGGGTCCACGGAGAACTGCGTCGAGACCTTGTCCGCGTCTTCCTCGGCCAGCAGGGCTTCGATGTCCGGCCCGGTCAGCTCCACGCGATACGCCCCGCTGGGCAGCGCGCCGAGGTCGGCGACGTACATGCCCGGCAAGTCACCAATGTATTGCAGCTTCTTGCGCAGCACAAGCTGCTCGTCCCTGAAAACGAGCGCGGCGACCTCGTCGCTGATCAGCGGCGTCCAATCCGGCCGCATGATCTT
>DAOVRD010000036.1 GCA_030628375.1 Planctomycetota bacterium | reverse complement strand
TTCGGCGAGTTCCCTCGCTTTGCTCCTCGCATTGAGCACCTGCGCGATGTGAACACGAGAACTCTCGACATCTCGCTTCCGGCCCTCTACGGCGTCGTCCGTGCCGTGCCGACCCGGATAGACCTCGCAGAGATCGAATCGTTTGCCGCGGACCACGCCACAGTGGCAAAGTCCATCTCCGATCTAAACCTGGAAGAACACGACTTCCCTCTGCGTGACGTCGTTCTTTACGGACTGGCGGAGTGCGAGAGGTCCTGGCGGACGGGCGCGCTGCTGGAGATGGGCGATCTGAAAATGCTGGGCCGGATGATGAACGTGTCCCACAACGGCGACCGCGTGGCGCGCTGGGACCCGGACTGCGTCGCGTTCGACAGCCGTGCGACGGACGAGCGGATGGAGGCCCTGATTGGTGGTGCAGGCGAGCTTCGGCAACTGGGCGATTCGGGGGCCGCGCTCTGGCAGCAGCCCGGGGCTTACGATTGCAGCACCCGCGAGATGGATCTGATGGTGGACGTGGCCCTCGAGTGTCCCGGCGTGCTTGGAGCTCAGCTTGCCGGCGCGGGGCTCCGCGGGTGCGTAATGGTGCTGGTCCGTAGGGACTGCGCTGACAGCGTCCTGGCGACTCTTGAGCGGGAGTACACCAGGCGGCAGGGGGTGGAGCCGCGCATGTTCGTCTGCGGGCCCTCAGAAAGGAGTCAGGTGTTGACGAGCGTGGAACCGGTTCGGTAGGGCGGCCGCTCACTGCTTGACAGTATTTCGCCTGCCCTGTAGAATCGGCCGTTGTGGGCGGTTAGCTCAGTTGGCTAGAGCGCCAGCTCGACACGCTGGAGGCCACTGGTTCAAGTCCAGTACCGCCCACCATTTGCTTGTACCTGCTCGCCGCTCGGCGGCCGCGACGCGGAGTAGCTGACCGTGGACCGACGCTTCGTAGGAGAACTCGTGGAGCCCTTCGCCGGAGCATTCGATGCGCGCCGGATGGCGACCGGCGAGCCCGGAGTGCCCCGGCGGTTCGTGTGGCGCGGCGATGAGTACGTCGTGGCGCATGTTCTGGACAAATGGAAGACCGTCGGCGACTGTCGCTCCGGCAGCGGCGAGCAGTACGTGCGAAAGCACTGGTTCCGCATCCGCACCACGGCCGGCCACGTGATGGAGCTGTACTTCGAGCGACAGGCGAGGTCGGCACGGGAGCGCAAGGCAAGGTGGTGGTTGTACGCCATGTCGAGCGCCGACGGCGACTGAGCCTAGACCAGATACGCGATCATCACCGCGAACAGGCCGGCAAAGAGAAGGGACATGGCGAATTTGGCCTTCGCCATGTGTCGGCGGAACAGCGACGTGAGTCTCTCGGAGCTGAGGCCGAAGAGGACAGCCACCAGGATAGCAATCAACGGCATAATGAAGCACAGGTTGTAAAGCAGCAGCCATCCCGTCGCACCCCAGCCATATTCCGGGCGCTGCAGGAACACGATGATCGGAAGATACACCTGTCCGGTGCACGGAAACTCGAAGAGCGCCACCAGCCCGCCCAGCGCCACAGTGGCCAGCACCGTCAGCCCCAGCCGAGCCCGCCTCGAGATAGTCAGACGTATCCTGCTGCGCAGGCTCTGCGGCAGACTGAGTGCCAGGTTGGTGACGTGGCCTTTCCGGCAGCGCAGCCCGTCCACGAAACTCAATACAGCGGCGACCAGCGCCAGCGCAGCAGTCGCTCCGTAGAGCACCTTACGGACTGCGCCAGCCCATTGGTTCATTGACCGCAGCAACCTGGACAGGCCCATTCCGATGGCGAAATACGTCACGAACACCGCGACGGCAAACACAAGGCCCACCACCACGATCTCTCGCCTCCCCTTGCCGATATAGGCCAGGTACGAGATGAAGAATATGATGACGGTGAAAGCACAGGGGTTGATCCCGTCGAGCAGCCCTGCCGGCACAACGACCAGCACACCGAGCCGTTCGTACGCCTGTTCCAGTTCCGAGCGTGCCTCTTCAACACCGAGGCCGAACAGATGGATCGGGGACGGCATCCCTCTGGCCTCGCGCACCATCTCCTCCAGAGCGGGCAATGATATCTCCGAACCAATCAGTCCGCTCGTTGCTGAGAACACCGATGGCGCTACCGTGCGGTTTTGGGCCGGGATGGACAGCCCTTCGCAGATGGCCTGGTTGAGCAGCAGGGCGGCTTCGGAGCCGCTGAGGTCATATGCGTCCAGGCCGATCCGGGGGACGGTGGCCTGGAGCTGTTGAAGCGCCGCTCTGGCTTCGTCACAACCGTTGCAACCGGGGCGATAGAAATACACCAGGCGCGCAGGCGGCAGACCCGTCAGATCGCCGCCGTGCGCCCGCGCTGCCGTGCCTTGGGGCAGAGATCGGTACGACCTGCGCAGCGTGTCGCGTTCGGAATGAGTTACTGCCAGGCCGGCATTCTCGTAATGGGACGCAACGCGCAGTAGGAGTTCGATGCGCCTGGCAATCAGCGGCGTCTGCACGGTGGCCGCAAGCGCCTGGCGAAGCAGTTTCTCTCGCTGCTTAACGGACAGGTGCGTTGCCATTTCGGACATGCGGACGAAGTTCTCCGCGCGCACCTTGGGCAGCTCAAGTTGATCGGCCGCCGCAAATGCCAGTTCCACGTAGTCACCGCCTGACAGATGCTGAAGCAGGTCCTCTATCACGTCGTCCCTGCAGCTGGCGCAGTCGACTTCGAGAGCCGATGTCATGGCCTTTACTGCTGCGTCCATGGCGTCCTTACCACGCCCGAGTTTGTGAAAGGTCACGGCGATTTCGCCAAAGATCCTGGCGCGGGTAGAAGCGGAACGTTCGCCTTTCACGTCTTCGCGCAGATTGTGCAGAGCCGCGCGCGCATCCTCGCTCAGCCCGAGCTCCGCCTGCTTCGCTGCCAATCGAGATCGCAGGTCCAGCCGATCAATACGGCCCTTGAGCAACCCGAGCGCCTCGACGGCCGGCGCTGCCGCTTCCGCCGATGACGCAGCGGCCAGGCAACTCTCGGCAATCCCCGTCAGCGCGTCGTCGCGGGTGACGATGGACTGGATGGCCTCTGCGAGGCCGATGGCCCGCTCGTAATCCCGTTCTGCTGCCCATGCTGTCGCATATTCGGCCAGGACGGCATCACGGAGTTCGTCGGGTTTGAGGCATTCCATCTCCCTGTGGTCCGGTTCTTCCCCCCACGCGTGGTGGTAGGCATCGGCGATCACTTTGAGCTTACCCTGGCCGACATAGGCAACGTACTCCGGCTCGGTGCGATCCAGGACCCGGATCGCCTCCTCGTACCGTCCCCCTGCGGCGTATTCAACGGCCAGTCGGATCATCTGGCGGCTTCGGATCGGCGGGTCGGCGATTTCCTGGATAAGGCGTTCCGCTTTGGCCCATTCGCCCATGGCAACATAGCCCGTTGCTATCTTGCTGCGCGCCCTGCCGGCCTCAGAAGAGAGTGCGATGCCTGCAAGGGCCTGTTCGGCGTGCTCGAAGACCTCGCGGGCCACGTCATCTCGGCCCACAACGTGATACGTGTCAGCGACGACCGCAAGCATGTACGCCTGCGTGTAAGCGTCTGCCAACTCAGCGGCCTGATCCCTGGCAAGTCCAACAACAGTGATAGCACGATCACGGTGGCGGGCCCGGGCCTGGTGCTCGGCAAGCGCCGTCAGTAACGGGATTCTGATGTTAGGACTGGAGACAGCCAGGGCGATGTTGACAGCTTCCTCCGACCGCCCGTTGCGAAAACAGTTCCGCGCGGTGCGCTCCAGCAGGACGTTCCGGATTACTTCTTCCTCGACTTCGTTAGCTACCCGGACGGCTTGCCCCATCGCTTCGTGGAATTCGTCAGTCCTGCCGGCTTGGCTGTAAAGACCGGCTAGTCTTGTCCACATTGTGTTTGCTGTGTCGGGCTTGCTGATGCCTGCAATCAGCTCGCGAGCGTCAGCCACGACAAGAAGGGCCGACTGGCGCTGGCCTGCTTCAAGCTGCGCACCGGCCACAGAGAGCAGCAGGTCCACCGCGTCGGGAGCGTTGTCCAGGCGCGCGGCGATCAGTGACGCCTGTGGGTACATGCCCATTCGGACGCATGCTCTGCCAGCCTGGATAAGAAGCTGCTCGCTTAGCGCCGGGGGCAAGTCTGCGGCGATCGTCTCGGCCATAATCTTTCGCGCTTCGTCCAGGCGGCCGGATTCGGCATAGGCCTCGGCCACCCCCGTCATGGCCGCCGCTCGCCCCGATGACTCAGTCAGAGCCCGTGCCGTCTCCATTGCAGCGTCAACGATGGGGCTTTCGTGCGAGTCGCCCGTGGGCGTCGCCGCGGCCACGGAGAACGCCCACACTCCCAGCAGCGCCAGAACGGAGGCGATCGCAGGAAACCGGCCACGTGGCAGGTGAGGGGCAATATGCATAATCAACGGTCGCCTGGGGTCAGTCATTCAGTGGACGCAACGCGCTGGCCGGACCAAGTCGCCACGACCGTTTTCCCTGCCCTTACCCGGTCGCCGGGGCGCACCAGCACCTCATATTGGTCGGCCAGCGGAAGGCAGAGCTCAACGCGACTGCCAAACTTGACCATCCCGAACCTTTGTCCCTTCTGGAGCACATCGCCCACGGAAGGCCGGCAGACTATCCTCCTGGCGATCACACCCGCGATCTGGCTCAGGAGCATTCTCCTGCCGTCCTCCAGTTCGAGACCCAGCAAGGTGCGTTCGTTCTCGGCGACGCATCTTTCGCTGCGAGCGTCGTGGAAAGCGCCCGGACGGTAGCTCTTCCAACGCACTGCCGCCACGGCGGGGGAGCGGTTCACGTGAACGTCGAGAACGGACATGAAGATCCCGATGCGCAGTGCCGGCCCATCGAGGAAGGGCAGGTCTTCGACCTCGACTACGTCACGGATGCTGCCGTCGGCCGGGCTCAGCACATCATCGGGAGAGGATTCCACATGCCTTTCCGGATCCCGGAAGAAGGCAAGCATCGCCGCCCACAACACAGCCAGCAGGATCGTTGCCGGCCAGTAGAGCAGCAGGCTCATGCCCATCGCAGCCAGGAACAGCAGTGAGCCGCTCAGAATCTCCCCGCGGCCGTAGCTAGTCAGTGGTACACGCAAAGGACTGCTCTTCGAGGACTTACCAGCGAACCAAACACGAGGTACAAAGCGAGTATTTCACAAGGTGGCGGAGTTGTCAAGTTTCCGGCCGCCGTGTTGACATTGCGCGCCGCTTCCTGTTATCAGTATACAGACGGCATGGCGGAAGCGCGCGGCACGGTCCCACCTGTGAGTGGAGGTCAATGGAGATCTTCTCAGCCAGGTCATTCTGGTTGCCGGTCATGGCAGTGACGCTGGTTGCGGCCCTGTTCGGCGCCATCCTTGCGCGGCGCGGCCGGGAGCTGCGCAGAATGCTGGCGGAGCAGGCAGCGTTGGAGCGTGAACTGGCGGTCCTTGTGGCCGAGAACGAGACACTGCGGGCCGAACGAGACGCGCTGCTCAGTTCGCCTGAAGCCGCCGAACGCCTGGCACGAGAGGACTACGGCTTCACTGCTCCCGGGGAGCAGGTTACGGAATTCGAAGCCGACGTGGCCCGGGCCGCGAAACCGGCACCGGAGGAGCTCCGGGTTTCGCGCTGGCAGAAGACGTTGATGTGGCCAGGCCTTCCCCGGGCGCTGCCGGCCTCGGCTTTTGTGATAACGGCCGTTGTCTTCGCCCTGTTGAACATCGCCTCCGGCGTGCGCGAACACCGGGCGCGCTGAGGCCGACAGTGGCGGCGTGAGGCAGGGCTCCCACCGCGCGACGACAGGGGGCGGCGGCCAGCGGACGCTTCTTCCGGCAGGCATCAGTCAGCGGTGTGGCGGCAGCGTGGTCTCGTTGAGGGCAACGCGCATGGAAATCAAAGCTTACGTGGCGAACATGGTGGAAGCGGCAAGGACGGCTTCCGCCAGCATAAGGCGCGCCTCCTCCGCTCAGAAGGACGAGGTCCTCGACAGGATGGCCCAGAACATTCTGGACGCGCGTGACCACCTCAAAGAGGAGAACGTCAAGGACCTCGAAGCCGCCAGGAAAGCCGGCCTCTCCGGCGCCATGCTCGATCGTCTGGAACTTACAGACAAGAGGATCAACGGCATGGCGGAAGCGATCCGCAAGGTCGTGGCTCTGCCTGACCCGGTCGGGAGAGTGATAGACGGCTGGGTGCGGCCCAACGGGCTCAAGGTGGACCGCGTGAGGGTGCCCCTGGGAGTCGTCTGCATGATCTACGAATCCCGCCCGAACGTCACGGCGGACGCAGCCTCGTTGTGCGCAAAAAGCGGCAATGCAGTCATACTGCGCGGTGGCAAGGAGGCCATCAATTCCAATATGGCCATCCACCGCCAGTTTGTCGCGGCATGCGAGGGCTCCGCTATAGATCCGCGAACGGTCCAGATGGTAGACACGCCCGATAGAGCCGTGGTCACGGAGCTTCTGCGGGCTGACGGGTATATTGACGTCGTGATACCTCGCGGCGGCAAAGGGCTGATCCGCACCGTGGTCGAGACCTCGACTATCTCGGTCATCAAGCACTACGAGGGAGTCTGTCACACCTACGTGGACAAGACGGCCGACATTGACATGGCGGTGGCCATATGCCAGAACGCCAAGTGCCAGCGGCCCGGCGTCTGCAACGCCATGGAGACCCTCCTGGTGCATCAGGACATAGCGGATGAGTTCTTCCAGAAGATGCTGCCTGTCTTCCAGAAAGAGGGAGTCGAGCTGCGCGGGTGCGAGACCTGCTGCCGGATGGCGCCCGGTATCAAGAAAGCCACCTCGGAGGACTGGACGACCGAGTATCTCGACCTGATCCTGTCCGTTCGCGTAGTTCGGGATCTCGATGAGGCCGTTGACCACGTCAACCGGTTCGGGTCCGGCCACAGCGAGGCAATTGTCACGGAGGATTTCCGGAATGCGCAGCGGTTCCTCGACGAAGTGGACTCCGCGACGGTATTTGTCAACACAAGCACGCGGTTCGACGACGGCGAGCAACTCGGTCTGGGCGCGGAGATAGGCATAAGCACGGACAAGCTGCACGCGCGCGGCCCGATGGGCCTGGAGGAATTGACGACGTACAAGTGGCGCATCATCGGTGACGGACAGTTGAGAACCTGAGATGGTAGACGACGCTGCCGGCGATAGCCCGACCACGATCGGTCTCCTTTGCGGCTCCGGTGCGCTGCCTCTGCTTGTGGCGCAGGCCCTGGCGCGGAAGGGCATTCGGGTGACCGCAATTGGCATCAAGGGCGAAGCCGATCGCGCCCTCGACGACGTCGCCGACGAGGTGCACTGGACCGGCCTGGCCAAGCTTGCGCTCTGGATAAGCCTGTTCAAGGCCGCCTCCGTGGACGCCGTCCTGATGTGCGGGGCCATACGGAAGCGGAAGATGTTCGGCAACATCGCCGCGATGCTGCCCGACTGGCGCTCCTTCAAGCTCTGGTACCAGCAGCTCAAGAGCAGGGAGGACCACACTATCCTCGGGGCGGTTGTCGCGGAGTTCGAGAAGGAGGGCCTGCGTGTGCGTAGCGTCGTTGACTACTGCCCGGAGTTGCTCGCGGCGCCCGGATGCATCACGCGGCGCCGCCCGGACGACGCACAGTGGCGTGACATCCGCTTCGCCTGGCCTATTGCCAAGCAGGTCGCCGCGCTCCAGATAGGACAATGCATTGTGGTGAAGGACCAGGCGGTGATCGCGGTAGAGGGCATAGACGGGACGGACGCTGTGCTGGAGCGCGGCGGAGCGCTGGCCGGCGAAGGCGCCGTGGCCGTGAAAGTCGCCAGACAAGGTCACGACGTGCGCTTCGACGTGCCTTGCATCGGCCCCGAGACGGCGGAAACACTCCGCAGGTCCCGGGTTGCTGTGCTTGCAGTGGAGGCCGGCCGCACGATCGTCCTGGACACGGACGAAACGAAGAGGGCGGCGGACCAGGCGGGCGTCTGCATCGTCGCGGCGACTGAAGAGGAGATCGCGGCGGCCTCTTGATCCCTGCCGGTCGGGCGGCGTGATCGTGCGTCACAGGGGGAGTACCTTCGGTGCGAATCATCGGTGGCAGCGCAAGGGGCACCAGGTTGCAAACGGTCCGTGACCGCCGTTTGCGTCCGATGCTGGACAGGATGAAGGAGTCCTGTTTCAACATCATGCGGAGCGACGTGCCCGGGGCCAGGGTGCTCGACCTTTTCAGCGGCAGCGGCGCTCTGGGCCTGGAAGCGCTGAGCCGGGGCGCAGAGAGCTGCATCTTTGTGGAACAGGACCTGCGCCTGGCTCAGTTGATCCTCCGCAACGCCGAGAAGTGCAACCTTGCCGACCCGTCCCAGTTGGTGCAGGCGGACGTTTTCGACTTGCCGCACGTGCGCCCGCCCGCCAGCGGTCTGCCGGCCGGGCTGGTTTTCGTTGATCCACCGTACGCGCTCGTGGACGATCCGAACAAGCGTACGGCGCTCCTGCGCGTGCTCGAGGAGCTTGCCGGGGCGTGGATCGGTGACTCAGCACTCCTGGTCCTGCACCATCGGCCCATCCCAGACGCAGTGTGGCCCGGCCGTCGCCTGCGAGAACGAGACAGCAGGATCTACGGCCAGAGCCAGCTGACCTTGTTCGAGTTGGGCCCGGAGGGCGCGCATGGCTGACCGGACGAACGGCCAGGCGGACCTGACTGTGCGCGCTCCCGCGAAGGTGAACCTCTGTCTGGAGGTGCTGGGCAAGAGACCCGACGGTTTCCACGAGGTCCGCACAGTGATGCAGGCCGTCAGCCTGTGCGACGAACTGGAATTCCGTCGGCGGCCCGACGGACACGTAGGCCTTTGGTGCTCGGACCCGCAGTTGCCGCTTGACGAGCGCAACCTGGCGATGCGCGCGGCCAGGCTGCTGCAGCAACGGCTTGGCGTTCGGGAGGGCGTGGACATCCGGCTGCGCAAGCGGGTGCCCGTCGGTGGCGGGCTGGGGGGCGGCAGTTCGGACGGTGCGGTGACGCTGCTGGCGCTGCGTGAGCTGTGGCGCCTGGACCTTACGCCGCAGCAGTTGGCCGACCTGGCGGCAGAGCTGGGCTCGGACATCCCCTTCTTCCTGTGGGGAGGGGCGGCGCAATGCGAGGGCAGGGGGGAGCGCGTGTCCCCTCTGACGTGTCCCCGGCCGATGCACTATGTGCTCGTAATGCCCTCATGTCCCGTTTCAACGGCCCAGGTCTATGAGGCCGCGAAAAACGGCTTGACAACCAGCAGTGCGGCCAGTAAGAATGTTATCACAGCGCTGAGGGAGGGCGACGCGGCGTTGCTGGGTGCTTCCCTGCGAAATGACTTGCAGGATGTGGCGCTGTCTGTATGTGGGGATCTGCTTGGGATCTGGCGTAGGCTTCAAGAGTTGAAGGCAATGTGTGGCGCCGAGGGGCTGCTGCTTTCGGGCAGCGGGTCGAGCTTCTTAATGGTATTCCGCGGGGCAACGCAGGCAAACCGGGCGGGGCGCATTCTATCATCCGGTGTGCAGGTTCCCTGCGCCGTAGTGCACAGCCTTCCAGGATGGCACGACCGTTTTTCACTGCTGACGATCGGGAGGAGACAGCTTTGAATATCACCGAAGTACGGATCAAGCTGATGCGGCAACGGACCGACAGACTGCGCGCTTTCGCCAGCATTACAATAGGCGACGACTTCGTTGTGCATGATCTGCGAGTGATCGAGGGGCGGAACAACTTCTTTGTGGCCATGCCCAGCCGCAAGCTGAGCGATAGCTGCCTGAGGTGCAGCGCCAAGAATGAGCTGAAGGCGAAGTTCTGCAGTAGCTGCGGTGCGGAGCTGGATGAGAACCGCGCCACTCGCGGCCCTCAGGTGCGGGACAAGTTCCATGTGGACGTTGCGCACCCTATCAACACCGCCTGCCGGGAAATGCTCCAGAATACCGTACTGGAGGCGTACCGGGAGGAGAAGGACAGAGCCGAGGAGGGCCTTCCTGCCTCGGAACAGTACGAGGAAAAGGACAGAACCGACGAGGGCCTTCCTCCGTCGGAACAGTACGAGGAAAAGGACAGAGCCGACGAGGGCCTTCCTCCGTCGGAACAGTACACGGACGAGGGTCTGGATGATCTGGCAGACGAGTATCCAGTGACCGAGCGGGAAACGCCTACCGTACCCGAACGCGCGGAAGAAGCGGATGAAAGCGTCGCCCCGCCAGTGGAGCCAGCCTCCGCAGTGGAAACGGAACCTCAGGAGCCTCAGGAGGCCCCGGAGGCGCCGCAGACGAGCGAACCGGCCGAAGACACCAAAGAGGACGAGTCGCGGGAGGAGCCGGACATCGGCAACTTCGGCGCGGGGATATTCTGAGCTTCCAGATACCTTCCGCAGCGTGACGTGGCGCTCGCCGTGATCGCTTCTGTGACGTGGCCCGGCTCGGGCCTCACATCGCAGCGCGTGCGAACCTCCGCCTCCAAAGAATGCAAATCTCTCACGCCCGTTGGCATTGGATTCCTCGTGGGGAAGAATCTATACTGACGCGACGCCGTCAGCGTTGGCGGCCCAGGCGTAAGTCTGAGTGGGGACTCTAGCGGAACTGCATCATGGTCAGGACCGGAGCAAAGATACTGGTTGAGTCGTTGGTTGAGCAGGGCGTGGAGCACGTGTTCGGCCTGCCCGGAGGAGCGGTTATCGCGCTCTTCGACGAACTCTATGAGGCACCATTCAAGATCGTGCTGGTGCGCCACGAGCAGGGGGCGGGCCACATGGCTGACGGCTACGCAAGAGCGACGGGCAAGGTGGGGGTCTGCATCGCCACCAGCGGGCCCGGCGCCACCAATCTCGTCACGGCAATCGCCACGGCCTACATGGACAGCATTCCGATCGTAGCCATCACCGGGCAGGTAAAGACGCATCTGATAGGCAACGACGCGTTTCAAGAAGCCGACGTGACGGGCATAACGCGTCCGGCGACCAAACACAACTACCTGGTTAAGGATGCCAGAGAGCTTGGCCGGATTGTGCGCGAGGCCTTCCACGTTGCCTCCACAGGCCGTCCCGGCCCGGTGCTTATTGACCTTCCCGGGGATGTGACGGCGCAGGAGGTGGAAGGGGAGATAGATACTGCAATGCAGTTGCCCGGTTACAGGCCCAGCGCCGGCGGCCACGTCCGACAGATTCAGAAGGCGGCGGAGGCGATAAACGACTCCGAACGCCCGGTCCTGTACGTCGGCGGCGGCGTGATCACCAGTAACGCCAGCGACGAACTCAGAGAACTCGCGCGGAAGGCCAACACCCCGGTCACTACCACACTGATGGGTCTGGGCACCTTCCCGGAAACGGAGTCGCTGTCGCTGGGCATGCTGGGCATGCATGGGACCGTCTACGCCAACTACGCCGTGACCAACTGCGACCTTCTGATTGCCGTCGGCGCTCGGTTCGACGACAGGGTAACGGGCAAGCTCGACGGGTTCGCCCCCCATGCCCGCATCATCCACGTGGACATTGACCCGGCTTCCATCGGCAAGAACATTGAGGTGGAGATCCCCGTAGTGGGCGATGCCAAAAAGATCCTTGGCGATCTGGTGGGCCTGGTTGAGCACCGGCAAAGGGAGGAGTGGCTCGGGCAGATCGAGAAATGGAAACGGGATTTCCCCCTCTCCTACGGTCTCGATGGCGACGTCGTGAAACCGCAGGCGGTGATTGAGGAGATATACAAGGTCACTGATGGCAAAGCCCTGATCTGCACGGACGTGGGGCAGCATCAGATGTGGGCTGCGCAGTATTACCTCTACACCGAGCCGCGCACGATGCTCACTTCGGGAGGTCTGGGCACGATGGGTTTCGGGCTGCCGGCCAGCATAGGAGCCCAGTTCGGCCGGTCGGACAAGCTGGTGTTCCTTATCACCAGCGACGGATCGCTCCAGATGAACATCCAGGAAATGTGCACCGCGGCGGGCAACAAGCTGCCCATCAAGATAGCGCTGCTTAACAACGGCTATCTGGGAATGGTGCGGCAGTGGCAGGAGCTCTTCTTCAACCGGCGCTACTCACATACTTACCTTGGTGACAAGAACCCGGACTTCGGCAAGCTGGCCGAAGCATACGGCGCCACCGGCATTCTGGTCGAGCGGATGGACCAGGTGCGCCCCGCGCTGGAACGAGCAATGGAGATTGACGACGGCCCCGTGCTGATGGATTTTCACACCGCCCCGGAAGAGAATGTCTTTCCGATGGTGCCAACCGGACACGCCATCGACCGGATGTTCAGCGGCTTGGCTTGACCAAGTAACATCGAACGGCTTCTTGCCGAGGACCTTCCATGCAAAAGCACATCATTTCCGCACTGGTAGTGAACCGCCCCGGAGTTCTCGCCCACGCCGCGGGGCTTTTCAGCGCGCGGGGGTTCAACATTGACAGCCTTGCGGTAGGTGAGACCGAGCAGCCGGAGTTCAGTCGAATGACCATCGTCATTGCCGGCGACGAAGCCATACTGGAGCAGGTGCGCAAACAGCTCGACAAGCTCATTGACGTCGTGAAGGTGCAGGACTACAGTAACGTCCCGCACGTGGAGCGGGATCTGGCTCTCATCCGAGTCCACACCTCCGTCGGCAGGCGCAGCGAGATCCTCGAACTTGTTGACATCTTTCGCGGACGCATCGTTGACGTGAGCCGCAACGACGTGATGATCGAGCTATCCGGCACAGAAGAGAAGATAGAAGCCATGCTCGATCTGCTGCGGCCCTATGGCGTGCGCGAGATGGTGCGTACCGGCAGGATCGCCCTGACCAGATCCGCACGAGAGTGACGCCGCATCGAGCGGCCGCCCGGGCTATGCCTGACAAGCCTTGGCGCGCATCAGTCGGGGGCCAAGAGCCCGCGAGCAATCGCACAGCAGAGCGCCCAGCGAAGGTAGTTGGCCGCTCGCGTTGCGTCCTGGACTCTCCTCGCGTTCGCTATGTCGCCTCCCGCCGCCGCCCGGAACCCTTGCGGCAAGAAGGCCCTGCCGGCCCATTTCATCACATCCGCCAGGAACAACGCGAAGTTCTGGCGCGTCCCTGTGAGTTGGCGGTCGCCCAGATACGAGTAGCGTATCCGGCGCGCCTGAACGGCCAGCACACACACATTGCCCGACGCCTCCCGGAATATCAGACGCGACGATAGCTCCTGGATTGTGCCGCGCCCCCGGGACGTCCGTACGGGTGCCCCCAGGCCCAAGAGGCCAGGCATCAGGCGGTCCACCTCTACGCCGGTGCCAGGCACTACCGGGAGCTCACCAACAGTGCAGATGCCAGCCACCATTGCCGACCACGGGAAGGACCGGGCTGCACCTTCCGGCGTGACCTGCACATGGAGCCCGCTTTCAGCGGCGGCGTCAATGCACACGAAGGGCAACTTGCTCGGTGCCCCCGGGGCAGCGTCACTCGGAAGGGCAAAGGCTTCGATCCCCAGTCCTGCCAGAGCTTCCACCAGATGCTTGGCCCTTGCTGCATCGACGCCTTCTGCGAGGATGCCCATCCCTGTCCCCAGTTGCAGTTTGGCATCGCGCAAGGCGACCCCCGCAATTCCGCTGATCAACGGGGCAACGACGAGGGGATTGAGTTTCTGTTCGTGAGCGAGACAGACCAGCACCGTCTCCCCTATTTCGGTACGCCGTCGGCTGAGAAACGTCCTGTCCACTGCCGCATCTGCATCTGGCAGCAGCTTTTCAGGATGTCCTGTCGCAGGTGCCTCTGGCGCCGGCGTTGGGGGAGGGCTGACCGGTTGCGACTCTACTGCCTGAAGCTCGCGGATCCTGAAGATCTGCCAGCACGCCGGACACTGCATGCGCTTTCCGACCTGGCTGCGCACCGCGTCCACAAGGGCTCCGCAGTGCGGACATTCTGCCTTGTTGCCAGGGCTAGCCATGACTGCGCATCACCAGTGGCCAGTTACTGCCGACGGGCTGAGCAAACCAAAGCCAGGCGGCAGGTGCCCAATCGCGTACGCCGCCATGAGCCGGTACCGCAGAGTGTATCGAAAGTCCGCTCGTTCCGCAACTCGTCCTGCCGCGACTGCGCGTGCGCCATACTGCTAGGCCCGATCCGCTTTCGTAGGGGCACGGTCCCGCAGTTGCGGGATGCCCGTACCTCACGAGCCAGGAACGGTCCTACCCGGAAGCTCGGTGTTGGGCCTCCACTAAGCGTTCGCCCCTTCTCGGAATGCCTCGGGAAAAGCGGCTTCCACATCGCCGGCCAGTTGCTGCTGGCCCCGTGTGCGATACGACTTCGCCAACCGGCGCAGTTGACGGTAAACGTCCACCTTGTGCCGCACTTGTGCCGTCGCGTAGAAGTCGCGGGATTTCTTCACGAAGACCCTCGCTCTTTGCCACTGATCTGTAGTCACGTAGAAGTTGAGCAGCAACCGGACCTCCTCTGCAGTCGGATAGTCCTCGACGACCTGGTCTTCCTTCCGGGTCAACCGTGAGACCACGTGTCGCTCCAGGGCATCCGTCGCGGCGTCGGGGCTGATGGCGGCCAAGAGACTGTAGGCCTCCGGCCTGTAGGGATTCCTGCGCAGGAACTCCGTCAGGTGGGCCACTGCTTCCGTCTGGCGGTCCATATGCAGATAACATTCGGCCAGGAACAGGCGAGTGTTGAGCAACTCGGGCGCCGTCTCCTGGAGTTGCTCCAACTGCCTGGCAGCGCGCGTCCACTCACGGTGAGACTTCAGAAACCAGCCGGTGAGGTAGTCGTGGTAGAGCATCACGTCCGGCCAAAGACAGCGTGGGCGCGCCTTGGCGGACTCGCTCTTGAACTGGCTGAAATGGGCCCGGCCTCGCACGCGCAGATGCATCTGGCGCTGGTGAGAATAGGCCGTCTTGAGGTGGAGCGTGCTCTTGTACGCGCCCACGGCCCACGTCCACCAGGCCCAACCGGTGGCGACGACAACGATGCAGAGGATCAACCACCCCGTTGGCGCAATGCCGACCTTGTCTTGCCGCGGTTCGGAGGCTTCGGCTCTGCCCAGCCAGTGCGAAGCGGACGCCAGCACTCCCACAAGGACCCAGTAGTTCGTGCTGAAGCTCCAGTCCATCGGGGCCTTTCCAAACATCCCCTGCGCCGTAAAGGCCAGCACTCCGGCCCATATCGCGTAACCGATCAGCCGCAGCTTGAGGGGCTTGTCGCGCAGTCCGATGTAGGACACACTGAAGGCGAACGCGAGTATGCCCACGTACAGCACCAGACCCACGGTTCCCAGGTCGGTCACGACGCGCACGAACTCGTTGTGCGGGTGCGTGGGCCTTACGTCCCGCGTGAAGGGGAGCTTGGCGGCCAGGGGGGCCTTGAAACGCGAATAGGTGGCCGGCCAGGTCCCCATACCCCATCCCGTCAGGGGCCTGTGGGCGAACAATTCACCGGCCGCAAGCCAGTCTATGACGCGCAGATGAGCCGTGGAACGCGGGTCCAGCGCCCTTCTGAACGCCTGTCTGCGAAGCCCCTCAGACCCGAGCACCAACAGCACAGCAGCGACCCCCACCGCCACCAGCGCGGAGGCAATGAGGTGCTTCTTCCTCACCGGCAGGATGCAGATCACGTAGGCCACGCCCGCGACCGCCGCGGCCACTGCGCCGGCGAGCGAACGAGCGGCAAGCAGAACGAACGCAAACAGCGCGACCGCCACGACACTGGCCACCACCACGAAGGCCGATCGCACGTCCGAAGACCCCGGGCCATCGTCGCCTGCGCAACGCGCGCGCATGAGGCGAAGACACGCGTGCAACAGGAAGCCCACTGCCACCAGGCTGCCCGTAAGCAGGATGGCAGAGCTAAAGTTGGGATTGCTGTAGAACGTCGCCTGCTTCTTGAAGGCCACCCGAAGCGGCCTGCCGTAAGCACGGACAATCCCTGCTATCACGACTGCCAGCGTCAGGGCAGTCAGGCACGCTGCCGCCAGGAAGAGCCTGGCGCTGCTCGCCCGGCGCGCCTCCTTCGAACGGAGCATCGCACCTGCACTGCAAAGGCACAGAAGTAAAGCCCCAGCGCCCACCGCCAGTAGCCCGTACGTCGAGGAAAGCGATCCCCGCAGGAACATCGCCCGCAGCTCGGCATCGGCGCTTGCCGTGTCCCAGATGACGCATGTCTGGAGCACGGCCTGGATGAAGGCCGCTATGACGAATACCCTTGCCAGGGCAAGCCAGCGCTGCTCCTTGGCGCACGTGAGCATCGCGACCAGGCACAGGAAGTAGAAGGGCAGTTCCCTTATGACGTAGCTGCGCGTTGCGTACGGCCACGCCGACCACAGGTAACTCAGGGCCGCCCATAAGGCGTAGCCGCCGACAAGGGCCGGGAACACGTGCCGCCAGGTAAGAACCCGCCTGGTCAGGCGTATCTCTCCGCCCGACACCCAGTACAACGCTGCGCAGACCGCGATGAGGGCCGCCAGCGTCTGAACGCAGAAGTACTGGCTCCAACTGGGATAATGGGGGGTGATAGACACCACGAAGCTTGCCAGCCCGGGTGCCATCCGGCTGAGGAACGCCTGGACCGACCGCGGCAGCCAGACTGCACACAGCATGGAAGCCGGCACGCAGGCGACCAGCAACACGTAGCACAGCCTGGCGGGCAGATCCCTTTTCATGTTCTCGCGCGCAGAAGGAGGGGAATCTGCGGCTGCTCGCCGCTGAAAAGTGGCGCGGCACAGTCAAGGCCCGGCTGGGCGTGCAAGTATAGCATTCAGAACTTCACCGGGTCGAGTGAATCTATCGCCGGGGCCTCCTGCGCTTTACAACGCGCCAGCGCCCGTCCGGCCCGCCGGGCTACTTGTCAAGCACTTCCACCACTGCCTCGTCGCTGTTGCCGCGAAGCTCGGGGACGTACATGCCCTGAACGACGGCGGGCAAGGCGTGGAAGATGCCGGGAATCTCGGCCCGGAGCCGGTAGCGCAGCAAGTGCTCGCCGCGCCCGATGCGTCTGACGAAGAAGGCGACCTTCTCGTCGCGCACTTCCATGTAGCTGTAGAAGCCCTCCTGACCCTTGCCGCCGCTGCGCACCTCGGTCGCCTCGCAGCCGGCCGGCTTCATGTCCTCCAAGACCAGATAGGTGTAGTCGTTGTCGGACTGCACGTTCAGCTCGACCTGGATGATGTCGCCGCTCTCCACGTGGTCCCCTTCCGCCAGCGGAACGCGTTCGTAACGCAGCCGCCGTTCCATCAACTTCTGGCCTTCGGCTCCCTCCACCTGGACTTCATAAGGAATCTGTCTGAGCAAGAAGTGGCGCCGATTCAGCTTGAGTTGCAGCCCCGCCGCCTTGATATCCTCCTCTTTGGTGAAGTACCGCAGGAACGCGGAGTAATAGAGTGCTCCGGGCCCGTCCTTAGTGATGGTGAGCGTGTGCTCGCCGCCCGAGAGGGCAGGCCCCTCGATGACGAAGTTGTTCTCGCACGTCAGCAGGTTCTCCCTGGCGATTCTCACCTTTTTGACGACGGCCCCGTTGTCGAAGTCCAGGGTGAGTTCGTAGTCGGCCCGTCCCTCGCCGCTGGCGAGCACGAACTCGCTCATCGCGGCCACGCACAGCGTCGTGTCGCGAGTGGAGCGCCAGTAATAGCCGTTGCGCCGATTCTCCAGCAACCATTTGACCACCCTGGGTGCGACCTCGCTCCTGGGTTCCAGTCCGACGATGGCCCGCAGGCACCAGGCGTTCGTCTCGATGTCCGAATTATGCCAGTACCACCATCCCTGCTCCGGCGTGCGGAACCAGGCAATACCCGTCTCCAGGTTCTGCTCCAGGTACTGCATGATATTGCGCAGGACGATGCCGGCCCGCTCCTTATCGTCCAGATTCGCCAGCGCCAGGGACAACAGGGCCTTGCCGTACAGGTTGAGCTTGTCGCGCCCTTCGTAGAGCCTGTCCACGCAGTCGCCGGCCTCGTCATGGTCCGCCCTCAATCCCCTGAGTGACAGCACGTACGCGGCAAAGGCGTGCTGGGCATGCGGAGACCAGGTGTCGCGGACCATCTGCTGGATCTCCCAGTTGCGCAGGAACTGCATCCCGCGCTCGATCATCTGCTGCTCCACTTCCACGTCGCACTGTTGGGCCGCGACCAGGCCATACAGGACGTAGCTGGTCAGGTAGCCGCTTGAATCGCCGAGCTTCCACCACGCCCATCCGCCGTCCGCGTGCTGCATGTCGCGGATGCGCTCCAGGCCATTCTTGATGATCTTGTTCAGCTCCGCGGAATCGAATATCGGGCTGTCGGCGTATACGCGCCGGCGCTCGCCCTTTTCCATGCGCCGCACCTCGGCCATTCGCCCGCGGATGTCCCGCACCTCTTCCAGGGTGATGCCCATGTTCTGCAGCGTCTTCAACGTCAGCACTGCCGGCAGGAACCGGCTGACCGTCTGCTCGGTGCACCCGTACGGGTAGTCGAGGCAGTAGGGCAGGGCGTCCAGCATGGCGCCGACCAGGCTCGGAGAGAATTGCACTTCCAGGCGCGTCATTTCGGGGCGCCGCTTCTCCGGCACGGTCAACTCCACGGTGTGCGTGGCCGGAGTCTCGTCCGGCCGCATCGAGCCGCAGTAGGAGTCCTGCTTCGTCATGCCGTGCACGAGCACGGGGAACTTCATCTGCATGGCGTCGGATTCCTCATCGGTCAGCGCCTTGACCGTCACGACCGCCTCGCCTTCCTTGAGCACTGTCACCCGCCAGTCAACGCGCCGCTCGCCGTCCGGGGGCACCTCCACCTCTTGCACGGCCGGGTAGCCCTGCATCAGGGCCAGG
>DAOVRD010000228.1 GCA_030628375.1 Planctomycetota bacterium | reverse complement strand
CCTCGACCCCCGCGCCCGCATCGAGATCCGCGAGCTGTTGAAAGAGTTGACAAAGATGGGCAAGACGATCCTCGTGTCAAGCCACATCCTCCACGAACTCGCACAGATCTGCACCCGCATCGGCATCATCGAGGCCGGACGGATGGTGGCCGAGGGCTCCCTTGAGGACATATACCGGCAGCTCGGCCTCAGGCGCGTCGTTCACGTTCAGATATCCAACGTCACCGAAGACCTCGTGGCGAAGGCCAGGGCCATAGACGGCGTGGCTTCCGTGGAATGGCACGTTGACCGGCTCTCCTTCCGCATTCATGAGGAAAGGCTTGCCGTTGAAGACCTGCTGGACAAGCTGCGGGCTTTGGGGGCGCGCATCTACATGTTCCAGCCCGAGGCCATGGACATGGAGACGGTCTTCATGAAGCTCACCGAGGGCAAGACGGCATGAAGGGGCTCTTGCACAGCGCGCCGTTCCCTCTGCTCGGGAAGGACCTCGTGGAGCAGGCTGCGCGGAGGCGCACCTACGTCGTACGCGTCGTGTACGCCGTCTTGCTGTTCCTCTGCTTTCTCCTGTTCTTCTACGAGATGGCCTCGAGCATGGCCGGGGACATCTTTTGGATGCTGGGCTACGGCAAGAGGATGTTTGAGTTTCTGGTCGCGATGCAATTCGTGGGCATCTTCCTCTTCCTGCCGGCAATGATGTCCGCAGCCCTGACGTACGAGAAGGAACGCGATTCCCTCTCGCTTCTGTTCATCACCCGTCTTCGCCCCTGGGAGATCCTGCTCCAGAAGTACGTCGGGCACCTGATTCCGATGTTCACGTTCCTGTTCCTGTCCCTGCCGCTCCTGGCCATCTGCTACGCCTACGGCGGGATTACGACCGCGTATCTGTCCTCCGCCGTGTTCGTGCTCGTTCTGACCTGCCTTCAGGTCGGAGCGTGGGCCTTGATGTTCTCCTCGTTCTGCTCCGGCACGGTCCAGGCCTTCGTCTGTTCTTACGTCATGGGGGTCCTTTTCTATTTGGGTCCGGCCATCTGCTGCGTTCTCGTGGCTCTGTTCACCGGAGGACGACCCGGGGGGGACGAGGACGTCTTGTTCGCGCTGTTTCCTGTATACATCTTCGTGGACACTTTGGGCGGCACGCTGGGGCGCGTGGCGGTGCGCAGCATCCCCATCATGTTGTCCACGGTCGTCTTCCTGGTCCTTGCGCGCGCGTTCCTTGTCAGGCGGGCTTTCGTCCTGCGCAGGAGTGTCATGCTGAAGGTGTTCCGATGGCTGGATGGCTTCATGCACAGGTTGAACCGCCTGGTGGGGGGCATAGTGCTGGTCAAAGAGCCGGACACGCTGCCTGAAAACGCTCCCATCGCATGGAGAGAGGTGAGCAAGCAACCACTGGGGAAACTGAGCCATCTGATACGCATCTTCCTCCTCATCGAAGCGCCGACGGTTCTGATCGGGGGGGCGGTTGTCGTTCTCGGCAGCTTCAGAGGCGACTGCGAAGAGCTTACCCTCTTGCTGTACATGGTTTGGGCGCTTGCTGCCCTGATCCTGACGGCGCGAAGCGCCAACGCCTTCGTCTCGGAGCGTGCGAATCAGACCCTGGATGTGCTCCTGGCGACGCCGATGAGCGGGCCGGACATCATCCTGCAGAAGGTGCGGGCCTTGCGTCAGTCTGCATTTGTCCTGGCGGTCCCTATCGTTACGGTTGTGCTGATTGAGGCGTGGGCGGAGAGTTGGACGCGCGGCGGTGGTCCTCCGGCCCTGGTTTACGTGGCGTTTTCGCTGGCGGCGGCGGGGATCTTCCTCCCCATGATCTACTGGGTCTCTCTCTGGATAGGCCTCCGGGCGCGCACGCGGGCGCGTGCCATCATCACGTCCCTGGTCGTTCTCGTTTCCTGGTGCGCGCTGCCCATCCTGGCGGCCATGGCGTTGACCATATTGACTGGCGTTGACGAGGGGCCGGTCGTGTACCCCCTGCTGCTCAGCCCTGTTTCGATCATCGCAATGGTCGAGTTCCCAGAGCTTGCGGATGATGTCCTCGGAACGCCCGTGCCCGTTCTGGCGCTGGTTCTCACCTATGCCTGGCACGCCGCAGTGTGGTTTCTCTTCCGTTGGCTTTGCCTGGAGAATGCCGACCGTTACCTGGGCCGCATTGGGCCGCCGGCGGGGCGGCGTACGCGGCGGGAAAGCAAGGGCCTGAACCGGAGGCCCGTATGAGTCCCGTAGCTCGCCCCGATGCAGCCCGCTTGACGCGCCGCGCCGTCGGAGCGGCCATTGTGCTCCTCTGCGTGCTCGCCGTGCCTGTGAGGGCGCTCGAAGTCCAGGAGGTCAGGTGGGGCTTCGACGGACGGGCCGTTCCAGGGCGTATCAACATCCTCTCCGTCCTCCTGACGAACTCGGCGGGCGAAGCGTACGAGGGCACGGTCTCGCTCCACAAGGAGAGTCGGGTCGGGCAGCGCGTGGGGGCAGTGCTGGCTCAGCCCTGCTTCGTGGCCCCTTTCGCCGCCCGCTGGGTCCAGTTCTATCCCCACGTCAAGCAGGCAGGGGAGGGGTGGGTCCTGACGCTCGGGAAGCGGCGGCAAACGCTGGCCGAGCCGAAAGTGGGCGCCCCCTCTGTGGTCTACATCACTGATCCAGAGAACCCCGTGGAGCAAGTGGCCGGATTGAGGGCATTCCCCGAGAACCTCTTCCCCGTGACAGTCGCCGCCACGGACGGCCTGTTCAGTGTGGTGCTGGACCACGTGCCGAGATGGGGTCGGGTCAGGCGCCAGGCTTTTGTTGACTGGCTCCGCCGGGGCGGCACGGTGCACCTGTTGCGTGATGAGAGCGGCGACTACCCGGAGTTCGCGGCCGAACTCTCCGCGCTCAACTCGCCGGGGCCGCGTCTTCGAGTGGGGGCTGGCCTGGTCGTTCGCCACGCGGCTTCGGCTCGCGAGGTGAACAGACGTTTCCTCGATGAGGCGGGCTTCGCGGTCCCTTCGCTCAAGTCGGGCTCGGGCTCGACGCTTTGGGACCTCGAGCAGTCCGTTCTCACCATGTTGAGGGATCTGGTGCAGCCGGACCACAACTGGGCCTTCATCTACGGGGCCCTGCTGGTTTATGTGATCCTTGTGGGCCCCATCAACTACCTGATCGGCAGGAAAGTGCGCGATTTCCGGCCCGCCGTTATCTGCTTCATTGTCTCTGTCCTGGGTCTGGCGGCCGTCATTAATGCCGTGGGCCGCCGCGGGTACGGCGAGGCCGCAGCCGTTCACACGCTCTCCTACGCCCGTCCCATCGAGGGCGCCACGTACGACGTGACACAGTGGACCAACGTTTTCGTGCTGCGAGGCGATTACTACGCGATCACCCATCCGGCGGACCACAACCTCTACTCGACCTGCCAGGACTACGAGACCGTCAACGGGCTCCTGCAGAACGGCATGCATGGCACGTTCCTGGTGGATGTCCCGTTGTACTCCAACCGGGGTTTCGTCCATCGCGCCAGGATGAGGGGGCACGATCTGGGGCTGAGGGTGGCCGAATGGCGGGGGGAAGACAAGCTCGAAGAACTCGCGGTTGCAGTCGGCCCTCACTTCCCGCACGCGCCGGTTGAGATGTGGGCACGGCACGGGAACACGTTCTACCAGATGCGTCGTGCCGGCGGACGCATAGAAGCCGCTTGCCGGCGGGGCGTTGATGTTGAGACGTTCCTGGATGGGGAGGAACTCCGCATGGGCCTCCAGTACATGCCCCTCTACGGTCGTACGGAACGCGGTGAGCACGTAAGTGACAGCAAGGTCTTCTCCGGGATGGTGAAGCCCTTGATCGCACGCGGCGTCGGAGGGACCGAGGCCTTTCCACATTACTTCGTTGACTTGCCGACTTCCAGGGACCGTGTGGAGTTGTTCATCTTCGCTGAGAGCCCCGGGGGCTTCCGTCTGACCGCAGAGGGGTTCGGCGACGAAGTGGGCTACGTGCTTTATCACGCTGACTTGTTCAGACCGGGAAACACAGATGACCAAGACAGATGATGGAACGGACGCGGTGGTGCAGGTGCGGGGGCTGTGCTATTCCTACAAGACCACCCCGGCTCTCAAGGGTGTGGCCTTCTCGGTGGCCGAGCAGTGCATTCATGGCTTCGTTGGACCGAACGGCGCCGGGAAAACCACGACACTCAAGATCCTGGCCACTCTCCTCAAGCCGCAAGGCGGACAGGCTCTGGTCTTCGGCCTGGACGTGAAGCGGAGGTACAGGCAAGTGCGCCGGCGCATCGGCTTCATGCCCGACCATTCCGGCCTGTACCAGGACATGACGGTCTTCGAGTGCCTGGACTTCTTCGCGGCCGCTTACGGCCTGCGAGGGGGACGGCGCGACAGGGCCGTCGGTGACCTGCTGGAGCTGACCGACATGGCGGGCCGGAAGGACAGCCTCGTCAAGGGCCTGTCCCGAGGGATGATGCAAAGGCTGAACCTGGCCCGTGCGCTGGTGCACGACCCGGACCTGCTGCTGCTGGACGAGCCCGCTTCCGGGCTTGACCCCCGGGCCCGCATCGAGCTGACGGAGATCCTCCGGGAGCTGAGTCGCATGGGCAAGACGGTCTTCATCAGCTCGCACATCCTGAGCGAGCTTGCGGACCTGTGCGACAGCGTCACCATCATTGACCGCGGCGTGGTGAAATACAGCGGTTCCGTGCGAGGGTTGCACTCGCTGACGGGGGAGCACGCGAGCTACGTCGTCACGCTTGAAGATGAGCATCCGCCCACCCAGGAGGCGCTGGAGGGCCTGGAAGGCGTCCTGAGCGTGACCAAGGTCGAGGGGCAATCGTCTTACCGGCTTGCGTTCGACAGGAGCAAGACGGACACCAACGCAATCCTGCGCGCGGTTCTGGAAAGCGGCGGCCGCCTGGCTTCGTTCCGCGAGGACACCAGGGTGCTGAGTCAGGCGTTCATGGAACTGACAGAGCCGGGAGTGCCGTGATGAACGTAGCTTTGACCCCGTTCCTGAGGCGCTCGCTGCGGACGCATTGCCGGGCCGGCAAGACCTACCTGATACGGGGCGGCATGTTGCTGGCCATGCTGGCGTCTGTGGCATCCGCCCAGGTGACTGCGCGCTTCATCGGCGCGCCTGGTCTGGTCCTTTTCAGTTCCATCGTGTGGATCAGTGCA
Source organism: Planctomycetota bacterium (assembly GCA_030628375.1). GTDB lineage: Bacteria > Planctomycetota > Brocadiia > SM23-32 > SM23-32 > DAOVRD01. The sequence continues at coordinate 1,783 of DAOVRD010000228.1, read as the reverse complement.
TTTCTGATATGTCTGGGCGGGCCGGCCTATTTCGCTTCGATAATCACCGAAGAGAAGGAGCAGATGACGCTGGGGCTGCTGAAGATGACGGGGCTGAGGCCCGTGTCCATTCTCCTGGGGAAGTCCACCAGTCAGATGCTCGGCGCGATTGCGCTCCTGCTGGTTCAACTCCCGTTCACGGTTCTTTCCATCACGCTGGGGGGCGTCTCTCTGCCGCAGGTGACGGCCGCCTACCTGGCCCTGGTGGCGCACCTGGTCTTCGTGACCAATCTGGGTCTGGTCTGTTCCGTTGTCTGCCGGCGGAGCAGGCGGGCGGCGACGCTCACTGTTGTGCTTCTGCTGGCTTTCTACTTCGTGCCGCCTCTGGCGGCGGCCGTGCTCGGCACGACACCCGGTGGCCTTCTGGACTGGGCACAGCAGGCGTCCGTGTTTGCCCGTCGGAGGGCCGTGTTGACCACCGGGTTCTCTGGCTCTGCCGTTGGCTTTCAAGTGCTGAGCAACCTGGCGCTGGGCGCGTTCTTCTTTGTCCTTGCCTGGGCGGGTTTTGAGCGCTTCACGAGGACGGTCGAGGTCCCGGCCGCCCGCCGTGCACGGGCACTTCGCCGCACCTGGGGGTTGCGGCTGTTTGGGCCCGGCCGGGCCTGGAAGAACGCGCTTGCCTGGAAGGACTTTCATTTCATGGTCGGCGGAAAAGGCATGCTCTTGCTCAAGTTCATCCTCTACGGCTTGCTGTTGGGGGGCATAGCCAGGGCGGTGGATCCCCTGGGCGTCAGTATGAACGCGGAAGAGTTCGGCGCCATGGCGATACAACTAATGCTGTTCATAGGTTTTATTGAAGTCACTCTTTGCAGCTCGCGCGTCTTCGGGACCGAACGCAAATGGGGGACGCTGTCGTCCGTTATGATTCTGCCAAAGCGCACGTGGCAGATCGCCTACGCCAAAGTAGCCGGCTGCCTCCTGGCGCTTCTGCCGACACTGGCATGGTTCTGCGTGGGTGTTGGGCTGGCCGGCGATGACTTCTTTGAGGGCCTGGCCTGGTTCTTCTCAGAGCCTTTCGCCTACTATGCGATTCTGCAGGTGGTCTTCTTCTGGCACCTTGTCGCCTATTTTTCTCTGGTTCTGAGGCGTGGCGGGTTGTTGCTCGCTTTTGCCGTATGCCTCTTTGGGAACTGGCTTTCTTTGGTTGTTTTCTTTCTCCTCGGGGAATGGGCCGCTGCCGGGGGACTCATACTGGCTCTGCTCGGACTCATGGCCTTCGTGCACTACCGCATCTTGAGGCGCCTGGAACTCCTCGCCGCCGCGGAGTAGCCGGCGTGCCCTTGCCTGCTCTCCCTCAGCGGTACCGAAGTGTCTCGATGTCCTGGGGACTGAAGCCGAGCTTCTCCAGTTCGCCGGTGTCGAAGCCGAAGACTTCGAGAGTCTCCAGATCCAATGAGGAGTCCATTATCTCGTCGTGGAAGGTGTACGTCTTCGCCCCTCGTCGTTCGGGATCGAGCAGGCGAAAAGTCAGGTCCCAGGCTGAGGGGCTCCCGTCGGCGGGGCGTCCCGCTTCCTCCTGCGACAGGCCCTGCTCGTCGGTGCCGTCGGGGCCGACGCTGTACAGCAGGACTCCGCCCTCGGTCCTCAAGTAGCGGATCGCCCCGTCGGAGAACGGGTCCTCGGGCACGCCTTCCAGGAGGTCGGGGGCGAGCTGCGCCAGGGAGTCCGGCCATCGCCCGTGCCGCTGTCTCCACTCCTCGACCGCCAGGGCCGTACGGGCCAACTGCAAGCTGACTTCGGTTTG
>DAOVRD010000329.1 GCA_030628375.1 Planctomycetota bacterium | reverse complement strand
CGGCACCTAGTGGAGCTTCAACACCAAACTTCCGGGTAGGGCCGTCTCGGCCTTGTCAAGTAGGGGCACGGCGCGCCGTGCCCTTGTAGCTCAGGCGCCCTCGCCTGAGTTCCGGCCATTCCGATCCGCCGCAGCCCAACTTCCGGGTAGGGCCGTTTCGGCCTTGTCAAGTAAGGGCACGGCACGCCGTGCCCCTACGAAAGAGGATCGGGCCTACCAGTACGGCGGACGCGCAATGGCCACGTGACACATATACGACGCTGCCTCGACCTAACAACTGCTAATCTCAACGTTGAAGGTCCACTAGCTCAGATTGAGCGCGTTGCGGAAATGCCCCCGCTGCAGCGCTTCAATCAGTTGCTGGGCCGCCTCCCTCGCCACGGCAACCTGCGCTTCCTCGGTGGACGCGCCCAGATGCGGCGTGGCCAGGATCCGGTCGTTGCACGCGAACCGGTAGTCATCGGGCGGCTCTTTCTCGTAAACGTCAAAGGCGGCGCCTCGCAGATGTCCCTCGTCAACGGCCGCCACAACCGCGTCCTGGTCAACCGCAGACCCGCGCGCGCAGTTAATGATACAACTGCCCTTCTTCATCATGCCGATCTTCTCGGCGTCTATCAGCCCGTCGGTCTGCTCGGTCTCCGGCACGTGGACGGTCACGTAATCACTGCCCTTGAGCACGTCTTCGAGGTCGTCCAGCAGTTCAACGCCTATCTTCTCCGCAGTGTCGCGCGTCACGAACGGATCGTACGCACAGACCTTCATGCCGAAAGCGACCGCGCGTCTGGCCACTTCGCGGCCAATGCGTCCCAGTCCGACAACGCCGAGCGTGCTGCCCCAGAGCTGCGAGCCGAGGAACTTCTTCTTTTCCCATCGGCCCGCGCGCATAGAGACGTAAGCCGGCCCGATGTTCCTGGCCAGAGCCAGCATCAGGGCAAAGGCGTGCTCGGCCGTGCTGATCGTGTTCGCACCCGGTGTGTTCATCACCACGACGCCGCGGCGCGACGCAGCCGCCACGTCTATGTTGCCCACGCCGACGCCTGCACGGCACACCACCTCCAGCCTGTCGGCACCCTCCAGGACGCCCCCAGTAATCTTGGCGCCCGACCGGCAGATAATGCCGGCGACGTCCTTGACCGCTTCTTTCAGTTCGTCCTCTGAGAGGCCGGGGCGGTAGTCAATGTCGAAGCCCGCCTCCTTGAGCACCGTGATGCACTGCTGCGGCAGTGCGTCCGCAACGAGGATCTTCTTCATTATTCCCCTCCAGGCAGGACTCACTGCCCAGCCCAGCGCGAGATTATAGCCCCCCCGGACGACGATGGCCGGGTTGTGCCGCGACCGTTTTCGTAGGGGCGGTTCGCGAACTTTAGCCGCCTTGGCGGCCGCCCCTACGGCTAATGGCGCAGCAGCAGATCGAGCATCCTGCGGTCCAGTTTGTGGCCCTGAAAGTCCTCGTAATCAACGTCGGTGCGGTCGCTGCCAAGCACGCCGAAAGCCCCGCGCAAGTTCCAGACGGCCCAACCGATGCCGCACTCGCCCAGCACCGTCAGCGCGTCGTCGAGCCAGGCGAGGAAGGTGCCGTTAGGCACGGTGTTGTACGCGCCTCCCTCCCCGCAGTGCACGCCGACGCCCGAGTCGGCCAGTTGCTTCCAGGGGCGCCAGTAGTCGCGCAAGTTGTCAATGTCCCAGCGCACTTCCGGGTCGTCCCCCGGTCCGCCGGGCCAGTGCGGCTCGGGCCAGTTCTGTCCGCCAACCCACGAGGCCTTGTAATGCGTCAGCCAGTGCGGCTCGTATGCGCGGGTGGACTGCGCGACGCCCAGGTCCACCAGCTCCGGCACCGGTTTCCTGCCCCACTCGTAGCCGTCACAGATGACGAGCCGGTCGGGGTCCGCGCCCCATATGGCGTCGGTGAGAATCACCATCACTTCCCGGTAGCGCTCGGGCGTGAAGCCGCCGTCCCCTATGCGGGCGGGTTCGTTGAACGGGTTGAAGCTCAACTGGTCGGACGGTATGCCCGCGTAGCGACTGGCAAAGGCGCGCCAGTGCAGGGCGCAGATGCTGCGGGCTTCCTGGTCGGTCCAGACGCTCAGCTCTTCCGCGGGCCTGGCCACCGTGTAACCGGGCGCCCGATGGAAGTTCATGCAGATGTGGATGCCGTAGCGCCGGCCCAGTTCGAGCGCTTCGTCAATCTCCTCCAGCACGCTTCCGTCTATCTTCGCGGGGTCCCCGTCCTTGATCCAGCAGCGATAGTCCATGGGCAGCCGCGCGAAGTCGAACCCCCAGTCGTGCATCACGCGGAAGTCCGATTCGGGAAAGCGGCTGTTCCTTTCCACGTTGAACTTGGAGAGAAGGTTGAAACCGCGCCATCGAGGCAGCCTGGCTGCTGTAACCACCATGGGCTCCTACTTGCCAAAGAGAGAACAGAGCGAATCGGTCCGGTCGGTCAGAAGCGATTCGCTCCGTGCTTCCACGGCCAGTCGGACGATCGGCTCGGTGCCCGAAGGCCGCACGCAAAACCACCAGTCCGCATAGTCCACGCGCACGCCCTCGGCGTCCCGCAGGTCGCGCGGACGGCATGAGCGCAAGACGCGCCCTTCTTTCTCGCACGTTATCTCTTCGGCGTCGGGGAAGCGGCCCAACGCATCCGCCGCCACCTTGCGGCAGACGTCCAGCGCCTCCTGCCTGTCCGGGAAATCGAAGGCCGGCTCCCTTCTGGGCCTGTGCCAGGGCCCCGGCAGAGAGTTCACCAGAGCCTTCAGCCCCCCTTCGGACGCTGCGTGCAGAACGTGCAGCGTCGTGACCAGCGAGCTGTCGCAGCAGAAGAAATCGCTGTAGTAATAGTGACCTGCGTCTTCCCCGGCGAACGCCATCTCCGGCGTCGAGCGCATCAGGGTCTTTATCTTCGCGTGGCCGACCGGCATTATGACCGGCTCCGCCCCGCGGCGCCGGAAATGGTCGAGCGCCTTTCGGCTGGTGGTCTGTCCGACCCCGAACACCAGAGAAGCCTGGCGGTCCAGCATCGGGTCCGCGATGCACACGATCATCTCGCTGCCGTCCACCACGTGGCCGTCGTCCAGCACCACCACGACCCTGTCGGCATCTCCGTCGTAGCAGAAACCCATGTCTGCGCGCTCTTGAAGCACGCGCTGCACGAGCGGTTCCAGGTTCGCCCTCTGCGACGGATCAGGCGCATGTGCCGGGAAGCGGCCGTCGGGCTCGAAGTTCATGCGGACCGGATCTATCCCCAAGCGATCAGCCAGCGCCTCCCACAACAGCCCCCCGACCCCGTTGCCGGCGTCAACCACGATGCGCAGCCCCCCCACGTCCGGCACGCCGACCAGCTCGAACGCGAAGTCCAGGTAGTCGGCCTCCGCCGCGACGGTCTTGGCGGGCGCAGTACAGTCTGCGGGCAAGTTCACCGACATCGCTTCCATCCACTTCCACACCTCGCCAAGCCCGGTCGCCGCAGGCACCGGCTCCCCGCCGGCCTTCACCACCTTGAAGCCGTTATATTCCGGAGGATTATGGCTGGCCGTTATCATCACTCCCAGCTCCAGGTCGGGTCGGGAGCCCATGACGTAATAAACCAGCTCTGTGACGCACAGGCCCATCCCCCCCACTTCCGCCCCCGTGTCCGCCAGTCCGGCCGTGAACGCCGCGTAGAGGCAGGGCGAACTCAAACGCGCGTCGTGCCCGACGACCACGCGACGCGCAGACAGAACCCCAGGCAGGGCCCGGCCCAGAAGGTAGGCGAACTGGTCGTCGAGTTGGTCCGGGTAAGTGCCGCGGATGTCGTACGACCTGAAGACGCTATGATCTATCCCAATCACGTAGTGCCTCGGCACACAAGAGCAGGGAGAACGTGGCAGAATACTCCAGGCCGCACGCGGGGTCAAATCCTAACAGCCTGTTGAAAAACAGACAGCTTCCGAAGTACTCAATACCCGAGCGCCCCAGACTCCCGTGCCTGTGTGGCACAGGCGCCCTGTAGCTCAGGCGCCCTCGCCTGAGTTCCGGCCATTCCCATCCGCCGCAGCCGAGGGCGGCTGCGCTACATTACGAGCCGGGCCTCCTTCGCTTCTGCCGGAGCTATGGAGCGCAGGGGGCGGCTGAGCCAAATTCTTCAACGGGCTGCTAAGCGGGATGACATAAGTCTTCTGAGCCTTTCATTCGATAGCATGGTCCACAGGGGCGTTGTCCGCGCCATGCAATCGTGGTAGAACGTGTGGCGGCCGCCCGGCGTGAGGGTTTGGGGGGCTCGCGTGAGGTCCAAACAGGATCACGGAGCACGAAACATGGCCGCCAAGGTGCTTTATGCGGAACTGACGCCGAAAGAGTTCCGGGCCCGGCTGGCTGAGGCGCCGATTGCCTACCTGCCGTTGGGCACGCTGGAATGGCACGGGGAGCATCTGCCGTTGGGATCGGACGGGCT
>DAOVRD010000183.1 GCA_030628375.1 Planctomycetota bacterium | reverse complement strand
GTGGCGCACGGACATGGCGGTCTGAGCCTTGCGGAGCCGGGAGAGTTCACGCGCCGGGCCTTCCTGAACGGGCGCATTGACCTGTCGCGCGCCGAAGCGGTGCTGGCGCTGATACGCGCCAGGAGCGAGTCCGAGCTGTTGGCCGCCACTTCCAAGCTGAGCGGCAGCGTGGGTCGGCGGTGTGCCGGGCTGCAAGAGGCCGTGACCGACCTGCGGGCCCAGATCGAGGCCGCGTTGGACTTCGCGCCGCACGGCATCGACCTGATCGGCGAGGACGAGTTCCTGAGGCGCTGTCACGCCCTTCGCGCGGAGATGGCCAGGGAGATCGAGAAGGGCCGGGGCGAGATCGCCAGCGACGGCACCGTTCACGTGGTCATATGCGGTCCGCCCAACGCCGGCAAGTCGAGCTTGCTCAACAGGCTGGCGGGCGCCGAAAAGGCCATAGTCCACCCGCAGGCCGGCACCACGCGCGACGCGGTCAGCGCCGAAATAGAGGTGGGGGGCGTCTTCTTTCGCCTGAGCGACACGGCCGGGCTGACGGAGCACGCGGCGGGCCCGGATGCCGAGGCGGTTCGCAGGGCCAGGGAGCACATCCGTTCGTGCCAGCTTCTGCTGGTGGTGCTGGACGGGTCGGTGCCGTTGCCGGAGGAGGCGGTGGAGGCGTCGCGCTTGCTGCCCGCGGAGCGTGTGCTCTGCGTGATCAACAAGTGTGACCTGCCTCAGCTTCTGGATGAAGGGACGTTGGACGCCGGGAACTTCTCCTGGGAGACGCTGCACACCTCGGCCCTGACGGGGCAGGGCATGGACGGCGTGCGCGAGGCGCTGGGCCGCACCGTCACGGAGGGGCGGCTGGATGCGTCCGCCTCCGACTGCCTGTTCAATGCGCGGCAGCGCAACGCCATCGCTCGGTCCCTGGAGGAGATGGGCCGGGCGGCGGAGGCCGTCGGAGCAGGTCTGGGCTACGAGTTTGCCGCGTTGGACCTGCGCGAGGCGGCCGAGGCGCTGGGCGAGGTGACCGGGCAGGTGACCTCTCAGGACGTGCTGGACCGCATCTTCGGCCAGTTCTGCATCGGCAAGTAAGCGCGGGCGCCGCCAGCATGGCTATACAGGTGTGTAAGGTTGGCGATGGCCGACCGGGCCGGTGCGGGTGATGGCGAAAGGGTTCTTGACTTCTCCGGCACTCGGCATACAATAGAGACGTGCGGATGTGGCCGCTGCGGTAGGCACGCTCAGATTCTTTTGGCTTCTCAAACGTGTGGCAAACAGCGCATGGCGATTGAAAAGCGCCAGACACAAGGGACTCAGGAAGGTGCTCCGTGGAGGCTACTTTTGGCTCTTGTCATTCCTTTGTCGCTGCTTTTGACTATTTGGGCTGTTTATGTGTTTACGGGGCCCGCGCGGCAAGAGTCCAAAGAAGAGGCAAGGGTGGCGAGACAGCAGGCTCTTGAGGCTGTGAAAGTTGAACAGGCGGCTCGTCGGCTTGAAGAGGAGGGCCGTACAAAAGCTCTGGAAAAGCGTGCCATACGTGGCAAGGTACCTGCCAAGCGTGCAATTGAAGCCCGCGAATCAGAAGGGAAGAGAATGGAATCGGTTAACTACACCAGCTTGCGACGGTGGAAACCGGACAACAACCCACGCGGGTTTGGCGTCGAGTTGCTCTTAGAGGAGCATTTAAGCAAGGAAGAGATTATTTCGTTTGTGAAAGAACTGAGTGTGGGGAGAGCCCCGGTCGTGATAAAGATATATAGCACGCGGGAGGCGTACCAAGAGGAGCTGACCAATAGTTACACAGCGGAATATGATAGAGGGTTCTTGGTGTTCTACGTGAAGAACACAACGGGCAGTGGCCCTTATGCCGGCTGTAACGAGATTCGATGGATGCAAGCAGAGGGCAAGTTCGCCGACCTGTTCGGGCAAAAGACGCGCTTCTGACGCTGGAGTTCGCGTAGCTTGAGCCGTTTGCGCTCCGGTGAGGGCTTCAGCTGGCCCCCGGTCGGGCACCTTCACTCGTTTCGGCTTGCGAGGGGCCATTGAGGGGCACTCAGTGGGAAAGGGTGGCCGCGCGGGCCTGGGGTCAGAGGTGAAGTGGGGGTTCTTGTTCGGGTCGGGTTTTTAGTTCTTCGAGCGTGTGGAGGATGCGGGCGAGGAGCTTGCGTACGCCCTGGCCGGTGAGGCCGGAGATGGGGATGACGTCCCGCGCCAGTTCCTCGCGCAGCCGCTCCAATCCGCGCTCGGCGTCTTGGAGGTCCATTTTGTTGGCGACGACGAGTTCGGGCTTCGCTGCCAGCCTGGCGCTGTAAAGCTCCAACTCATTGCGGATCACGCGGTAGTTGGCCGGCGGATCGCTGCCGTCGGCGGGAGCGGCGTCCACCAGATGGACCAGGATGCGCGTGCGCTCGATGTGGCGCAGGAACTCGTCGCCGAGCCCCTTGCCCTCGTGCGCGCCGCGGATCAAGCCCGGCAGGTCGGCCACGGTGAACCTCTGGTAGGCATCCGTGTCCACTATGCCGACCATCGGGTCCAGCGTCGTGAATGGGTAGGCGGCGATCTTCGGGTGGGCGGCGCTGATGCGGGACAGCAAGGTGGACTTGCCGGCGTTGGGCTGGCCGATCAGGCCCACGTCGGCCACCAGCTTCAGTTCCACGCTCAGGTGACGTTCCTGGCCGGGGCGCCCCTCTTCATACTGGGTGGGCGCCCGATTCTGCGCGCTGGCAAAGCGTGCGTTTCCGCGGCCGCCCTTTCCGCCTCTGGTCACCACCAGACTGCGTCCGGCTTCCGTCAGGTCTGCCAGGGTCAGGCCGGTGTCGTCGTCAATGACGACCGTGCCCAGGGGCAGACGGATGACGACGTCCTTGCCGTTGGCGCCGTGTTGGTTCTTGGACTTGCCGGGCTTGCCGTTGCCGGCGCGGAACTCCGCTCTGGAGACCAGGTCCAGGAGGGTGCTCATGTTCGGATCGCCCGTGATGATGACGTCGCCCCCATCTCCGCCGTCGCCTCCGCTGGGCCCGCCGCGAGGGACGTACTTCTCGCGCCGGAAGCTGACGCAACCATCGCCTCCGTCCCCGGCTTTGACGTAGATGGTGGCTTCATCAACGAAACGCATGGCGGCCGTCCTGTGCAGGAGATACTGCTGGGGCTGCCCCTCTGGTGCGAAAGGGCGGCTGCTCCCGGAGTTCAGGAAGCAGCCGCCGGAAAAGGTCTTCTCTGACGCGCAAGGCGAAAGTGAAGGATGCGATCAGTCGGTGATGACGCTGATGCGTTTGCTGGCCGAGAAGTGGACCACGCCATCCGCCTTGGCGAAGAGCGTGTCGTCTCTTCCGCGGCCGACGTTCCTTCCGGGCCGGAAATGGGTTCCCCGCTGCCGTACCAGGATCGCCCCGCTGCGCACTTTCTCCCCGCCGAATCGCTTGACTCCCAGGTATTTGGCGTTGCTGTCGCGCCCGTTGCGCGAAGAGCCCTGTCCCTTCTTGTGTGCCATTGTAGTGCCTCTTGCCTGGACCTACTCCGGGTGGATTTCCCTTATGAGGACGCGCGTATACTTCTGACGGTGTCCCTTCTTGGCCTGCTTGGCGCCTTTGGCCTGGAAGCGCATCATCGTCAGCTTTGGTCCCTTTTCGTGTCTCAGTATCTCGGCCAGCGCCCTGGCGCCCAGAAGCTGCGGCCGCCCGACGCGGACCTCCCCGTCGCCGCCCACCATCAGGACGCGGTCGAACTGGACCAGTTCCCCCTCCTGGGCGTCCATCAGGTCCACCAGGATTTCGTCGCCGGCTTCGACCTTATACTGCTTACCGTGGTTGTCTATGATGGCATACATTGCGCTTCCACTGGTGGGGGGTACTCAACGCCCACAAGCACACCATTATAGCGCACAGCCGCTGTCCTTTCAACTACGGCGGCCCGCGGTGCAAGATCCCCTCAGGAGCGGCTGCGACTGACCTCGCGTCCTGCGGCGGTAAGGAACTTTATCGTGTGCTGGCCCAGGCCGGCAGAGGAGTCTGCCTCGATTCTTATCTGCTTGCCGCTGTTCTGTTCCATTTCCCGCAGGCTGGCCCGCATTGCGTTGTTGAGGTAGTTGGCCACGTCCGGCGCCACAAAGACCTCTATGCGGTCGCATCCTTCGTGGCCCAGGTTTGCCTTCACCTGACGCAGGATCTGCAGGGCCAGGGTTTCCTCACTCTTCAGATGGCCGGACCCGCGGCAAACCGGGCACGCCACGTAAGTGGACTGGCGCAGGCTGGGCCTCTGGCGCTGTCGCGTCATCTCGACGAGGCAAAAGGGGGACATTTTGAGCATCCGCAGCCGGGCTCGGTCGGCCTGCAGCGTATTCCACAGCGCCTTCTCCACCTGGGTGCGGTGCGACTGATCTTCCATGTCAATGAAGTCCATCACTATCACACCGCCCAGGTCCCGGAGACGAATCTGGCGAGCGATCTCGGGCGCCGCCTCCATGTTTATGCGGAATGCGGTCTCTTCGGCGTCTCCTCCGCCCTTGTACTTGCCGCTGTTGACGTCTATTGCCACCAGCGCCTCGGTCTGTTCCAGAACGATCGAGCCGCCCTTGGGCAGCGGGACCGTGCGACTGTGCATCCTGTCAATCTCTTCTTCCACACCGTAGTGGTGGAAGATGGGATCGTTTTCTTCGTGCAGCTTGACCTTGCGCACGTGCCGCGGCATGACGACCCGCAGGAACTCCCTGATCTTGTCGTGGACATCCTGGCTGTCCACGACGACGCGACGTATGTCATCGGTGAAGGAATCGCGTATGGCGCGGGTCACAGGGTCGCTTTCCTGGTATACCATCGCCGGCGCCTTGGAGCGTTCGGCCCTCTGCGTGATGGTGTGCCACAGACGCACCAGGTAGTCCAGGTCGCGCTCCAGGTCTACGCTCTTTCGTCCCTCGCCAGCGGTGCGGATGATCACCCCCACGCCATCGGGGACCTTCATCTGGGACAGGACCCCTCGGAGGCGACGGCGTTCTGCCTCGTCCTCGATCCTACGGGAGACGCCCCGTCGCGACAGCCCCGGCATCAGCACCAGATACCGCCCCGGCAGGCTCAGGTAGGTCGTCAGGCTGGGTCCCTTGTCCCCGATCCCTTCCTTGCTGACCTGGATCAGTATCTCCTGTCCCTCGTGAAGGAGCGCGCGGATGTCCTGGTTCCTGCGCTCCTTCTTGACCGCCGAGGGCAGCACGTCCGAGAGATGAAGGAACCCGTGTTTCCTGTAGCCGAACTCGACGAAAGCGGCTTCGATGTTGGGCACCAGGTTGACGACGATGCCTTTGTGGATGTTCCCGACGATGTTCTCGCGATTGGTGCGCTCCAGCCAGAGTTGATCGAGTTTGCCGTCGGTCAGAATGGCGATCCGTACCTCCTGTTCCTCCACTACATTGACCAGCATTACTTTTTCCATAGCAATTCCGTCCTCGCTCAGTGCGAGGGAGACATGTTCACGTGTGTCCGTTCGATACTGCCGCTGCGGTAGTCCAGGCCCTCCCGGCGGCCGAGCGCTTCGAGCACTTCGTCCGGACGTGCGGTCCCCTGGTCGGTGCATCGCAGCAGTATCAGCAGATCGTCCCCGTTGAGCCGAATCGTCTTGACAAACGGACGAATGTCCAGGTCCTTGACCTTGTCCTGGCGCCTCCGGGTGATGACCACCTCGTCCCTGGCGAGCAACTGGCGGACTCCCTCCTCGGTGAGCGTATGATCGGGAAGGAGCGGCACGCGATAGGAGAGTTCCCTGGCCCGGCGACTGGGTTTGACGGCCGTTATCTGGGCGGAGACTATCTCGATTCTCTCGGGAAGCTCCGCCTGCAGCCTCGCCCGGAATTCCTCAGGCCTGACCCACTCGCTCAGGCCGATGTCGGCGACCTCGTTCAGACCCGAAACCCCAACGCCGAGGGCCATGGGGAAGCCAAAGCGGGGGCGGGGATTGTAGCCCTCGCTCATTGCGACGGGGAGCTGCGCGCGCCTGAGCGCTCGCTCGAACAGACGCATCAAATCATGATGCGATGTGAACCTGATGTCTCCCTGTTTCGAAAATCTTACTCGAATGTTCTGCTTGACCTGTGACAACAATCGACTCCATCGTATCCTCTCGGACCTCAACACCGATGTCGGCTGGTTACCTTGAAATCTATTCGTTCGCGCTCCGATCCGGCCGCCCGCCACCCCCCGACGCCAGCATGCTTACCCTACCGGCTGGCGCGTGCCGCGGAACCCCAGCCCCGCCTTCTGAGAACCAAGGAGCGCGAGGATGTGCGCATCTTACGAATCCTCTATGCATACTGTATCACTAAAGTCCGTTGACTTCAAGTGGCGCGGCCGGCGCCTGGCTGGCTGCCGTGGCCTGGGTGGGGTATAATGGAAGTAGACAAAGCCCGTAACGGGAGGGCTCATCAATGGGGTTCGCAGGGGCCGTAGCCGTTCTGGCCGCCCTGGCGGGGCTGATGACGTCTGTCAGGAAGGCGGACATGCCGCTCCCGACCGTGCCGAAGGCCCGCATGCTCCAGGAAGCGACGGTGCCCGAGCCGCTTGAGGAGGAGGAAGCCGAAGAGCCGCCCTTTGTGCCGATCGTGGGGCATGAGCTGCTTCTGTATCGCTGGCGTCGCCCCGTGGCCAGTTACAGTGTAGGACTCGTACTGCCGTCAGGCGGCCGCTTGCGCCACCGGGTCAGCATCCAGGGACCGCCGTGGATCTGCTTCTACGGCCCTTTCAACGATTATTACTCCCGCCCCGGATTCTCTACGACGCGCTTCGAGATGGGCTTCGAGCGGCCGCGCCCCACGGTGGGGGGGATGGCTTTGGAGGAGTGGCAGGCCCTGTTGAAAATGACGAGGCCGCAAAGGCAGTTCAAGTCGGCCCCGCCCCCCGAGCGTGGGGAGCAGGCACCGCGTGGTCCGGCGGCAGCGGCATTTGGCTCCCGGCTTGCGCCGATGCTGGGCGGCCGGCCTCCGGTGGGCCTGGCCTTCGCCATCGGAGAGGAGAATCTCAGGCAGGGCCGGTTCGGGAAGGCGATCGAGGCCTTCAACGACGCGATCGAACTCAGGCCGGACGCCCCGGCCCCGCGGATTGCCCTTTCCCTCGCCCTTGCGGGGGTAGGGGCGTACGAGTCGGCCGCAGGCAGACTCAGGGAAGCTCTGGACGCGCTGCCGGACTGGAACGTGGTCGCGCTGGAGGCCGACGCGGTCTTCGGAATCCCGGACCGATACGCGTCGGTAGAGAAACGGCTGGAGCAGGCATTCGCGGCCAATCCGTCGGATGAGGACCTGCGGCTTCTGCTCTGGTTCTTCTACTTCGCGTCGTGGTCGCACACGGAAGCGGCTCAAAGACCTTCGGACGCCCGGCAGGTCCCGCCTCCGGAGCCTGTCGGCGCGTCGGATCCGTTCTTGAGGCGAGCCCACCTCGCCACGGAGCGTCTGCTCCGATTGCGACCGTCCGTGTCGGCCGAGGTCGCTCCGGCGACGGATCAGTCGGGGGCAGGGGAGACGCGCGGGCCGCAGCAGCCGGCCGGGGGATGATGGGCGGCTGCGTGGGCCGCGGCGGACGGCGGTGGGAGACCGGGGGGGTCGCTTCTCACTCCATGAGTTTCAGTTTCATGATATCAGACAGCGAGCCCATAGCGTCGCCTGCGCCCGAAATGTACCAGCTCAAGATTTCTGCCGTTATGTAAGGGTCCGTGCCCACCAGATGCTGGGATGTGATGACCATTTCCAGAAAACCGACTATCTCATACACGGCGCCTTCGCCCACGCCCGTGACGTTTCTGTATATGCACGCAATGACTGACTCCCCTCCGGCAACATGAGCTTGAATGTGGGGGGCCAGCGCGGCTTTCCACCCCGTGCTGCCGCCGACCAAGATGTAACCAGTCACGGGGTCGATAGTGAAAGCACCTTGATAGCCGTTCTCGATCCAGTAAACTAACTCGGTTAGTCCACCCCCGCCTGCCATAAAATCGAGCAGCCCGAAATTACCAGGCACTTCCGGCGAACCGTCGTGAAAAATTACCTCATCACCAACAGCCGCACCGATAATGTCGGGCTCATAGACAGCGAAGGGAACCAGCGTCTTGTGGCAGAACCGGGCGGTTGCAGACGCCGCCTGGTCTACGGTGTCCATTCCGAACAATGCGGCAAAGAACGTCCGTTGAGCTCTGCCCGGGGCGCTATCATTTCGATACGCCCGCACCCT
>DAOVRD010000194.1 GCA_030628375.1 Planctomycetota bacterium | reverse complement strand
GGCGGCTCGACCGGGACGGGTTGGGCAATCTCTTCCGCCTCGCCCGGAGCGGCAGGCGGAGGCTGCTGGGCCCGTGCCGCGACCGCCCGTTCCGGCCGCCTGGCCACCGGCCGGCCCCGGAACAGCAGGAAACTGGTCACCCACCACCCCGCCAGGATGACGGAGCTGATGATCAGGAATTGTATGAACGTCTTCTTGTCCATGGGGCGGCTGTCAGTCGTTGTTTGCCGGTGGCATCCTTGTGCGGATCACCCGGGACGACCGGAAGGCCCGGACCGTGCAGCAGGGCTCTTTCTGCGGCAGACAGCATACCCGGCGCCCCCGGCGCCGTCACCTGCCGTCCAGGAGGCGTTGGGCGAGGTAAGGATCCAGTTGAGGTATGGACCTGATCTTGCGAGCCGTCGTCTCAACACGATATGCGACCTTTCGGAAGATCACGCAGCTTCCATCGAACAGCACATAGGTCGCACGCGTGTCCCCGTCTCTTGGTTGTCCCACGCTGCCGACGTTGATGATGGTCTTCTTCTTGACCAGGTGGTAACGGCAGTTCACTTCCCGGGGGGTCAGATAGAGCATGTCCTCGGTCCAGATGCCGGGCACGTGTGTGTGGCCGCAGAAGCAGAGCCAGTCCACTTTTGCGAATATGCTCTGGAGTTTTTCTTCGTCGTAAATATCCCGTGGGTAGAGGTATTCGGTGATAGCATCCCTCGGCGTGCCATGGACGTAAAGGATGTCGCCTTCGGTGTGGGTGGTCTCCAGGCCGTCCAGGAAGTTCCAACGTTTGGTATTGGCTTCCGAATCGTCGCCGAGGGGGTTGAGCTGCTGGCGAGTCCACTCTATGGAGTTCTTGGCCTTGATGTTGAAGTTGGCGCCTTCGCGTTCGGTCAACAACGCGTGTTCGTGGTTTCCTCGCAGGGCGACGTCGAAGTCCACGGCCAGGTCAATGCACTCCTTGGGGTTCGGCCCGTACCCGACGAAGTCGCCCAGGCAGATGATCTCGGTGGCCCCCTGGTATTGCATGTCTTTGAGGACGGCCTGGAATGCCTCCACGTTGGCGTGAATATCGGAGATTATTGCTTTCACAATTTGTGGCCTCGCCTGCGGTCGCACTGATCTGCCCCTGGCATGGCTGGAGCCGTCCCTGCTGCTCCGGCTCGCGGCGAGCAACTCCGGAGAGCCGCCGGCGCGAAGCCGTTCTCAAAGGACCAGCGACGCCGACGGCCGCGGGGACACCGGAAATGCGCCGTCATGTTCAAGGGCCCAACCCGCAGGCCACGTAGACTGATGGAAAGGTAAACCACTCTATCGCTTCCGGGCGGCGACTTTGCTCCGCCGCTCGTCTTGTCCCAGTATCGAATCCCGGATGCTAACACAAAGCCCGGAGCAGTTCAAACAGCCCGATTACTCTAGCCAGCCTTCCGCAGTGATACCTGTATGCGCCGTGTCTGTCCTTCGGTTTCCTGGACGTGGATGGCTTTCTGCCGGCCCAGTTCGAGCAACGCCAGGAATATGCCGATGATGCGCTCCCGCGACCGTTCGTGCAGGAAGAAGTCAAGGAAGTCCACCGGCCCGAATGACACCCGCAGATGCGCGAGCACTTCCTCAACATAGACGCCGACCGGCACATCGCTGTGGACGATCTGGATGGGGCGCGCCAGTTGCGTCTGCTGGACGACCTGCGCGAAAGCCACCATCAGGTCCCAGGTGCTCAGATCCTCCAGCACCGCCTCCGCCGAGGTCTCGTCTTCCTCGGGGCCCTCGGCCTGCCAGTGCGGCCGTGCGAACTTCTCGCCCTGAGCCCGGGCGCGATGCCCAAGGTGATCGGCCGCTTCCCTCAACTCCTTGTACTGCAGGAGGTGGCGGACCAGTTGGGCGCCCGGGTCTTCCTCTTCCTCTTCGTCGGTCTGGCTGGGCGGCAGCAGGACCCGGCTCTTGATCTCCATCAAGGTCGCCGCCACCACGAGGAACTCGGCCGCCACGTTTACGTCGAAGAACTCCATCGTGCGTATGGCGGCCAGGTAGCGGTGCGTTATGCGGGCGAGCGGCACCTCGGAAATGCTGACCTCTTCCTGTTTCACCAGGTGCAGCAGCAGGTCCAGCGGCCCGTTGAAGACCTCCAATTCCGCCCGGAAGTTCTCCAGGGAAAGTTCTGCTCGGCCCTCCTCTTTCAACCTTTCCTCCATTGGGGCTTACCCGATAGGGCCGCTCAACAGGGTGGCAATGGCGTACGCGGGTGCGAACACTATTGCGTCGAATAGGGGGCGCGCCAGGAACATGACGCCGAACAGAATGAACATTCCGTACCGGTTGAAGCTCCTGTATCGTTGTAACTGGTGGTAGGGCAGCAGGGCCTCGACGATGTGGTGGCCGTCCAGTGGCCCCAGGGGAATGAGGTTGAAGATCGCCAGTATCAGGTTCACATAGGTCCACATGAATAGCACGGACACCGTCTGGTTGCCCAGAGCCCAGCCGGTGGGCGCCAGCGCGATCGTTATCCGCAGACCTATGCCGATGACCAGGGCCAGCATGACATTTGCGGCGGGGCCGGCCGCGCTCGTTATGAGCGAACCACGCCTCGGGTTCCGAAAGTTCATCGGGTTCACGGGCACCGGCTTGGCCCACCCGAAGCGAAAGAATATCGGCACGAGGATAGTGCCGATGGGGTCAATGTGCGCCAGAGGATTCAGGGTCATCCTGCCCATCAGCCGGGCCGTGGGATCGCCCATCTTGTCGGCGCTGTAGGCATGGGCGAACTCGTGGATAGTGAGCGCCGGCAGTATGATGACCAACCGCATCACGATCTCTTCTAGGCTCGGAAGGCCCATTCGTTATCCCTGTTATTGTGCCGGGGCGTCGTGACGGCCCGGGGGTGTGTCCTGTATGGTTTGACCGAACATCGCCTGCTCCACCAGGTCGCACAGGATGTGAATGATGGTCCCGTGCGCTTCCTGGACGCGCGGGGTCTGGTTGACCGGCACGACGATGGCCACGTCGCATATCTCCGCCAGCCTGCCACCGCTGCCGCCGGTCAGACCGACGGTCAGGGCCCCGCGTTTCTTGGCCTGCTCGACGCCCGCGTTCACGTTTGCCGAGTTGCCGGTGGTCGAGATGCCGATGACGGCGTCGCCCTGTCGCGCGAATGCGTCCACCTGCCTGGCGAAGACCGAGTCGAAGCCGTAATCGTTGGCCACTGCGGTGAGGACGCTGGTGTCCGTGGTCAGGGCGTGGCAGGGCAGGGGGGCGCGCTCCATCAGGAAGCGCCCGACCATCTCGCCGGCCAGGTGTTGGGCGTCGGCCGCGCTGCCTCCATTGCCCATCACATAGACCGAGCCGCCTGCGGCAAAGACCTCCGCGAGGCTTCGGCCCACCTTTTCGATCAGCGGGCCCAACTCGATAAGGCCCTCGTGCACGCTGATGGTCTCACGCAGAATTGCCTTGATCCGCTCTTTCATTTTCTCCCGCGATCCTGTCGATCAGCTCGGTGGTCGAGAAGCCCTCGGCTTGCGGGGCGAGTCTGACCTCGCCGCCGTAAGACTCTACGAACTCGTGGCCGACCACCTGGTCCAGGGAATAGTCGCCGCCTTTCACGAGCACATCCGGACGGATCTGCTTCACCAGCGACAGCACGCTCTTCTCGTCGAACAGCACGACGTAATCCACGTCGGCGATGGCGGCCAGGACTCGGCTGCGCACGTCTTCGGAGTTGATGGGTCGTCCCGCGCCTTTGAGTCTGCGCGCGGACACGTCGCTGTTGAGCCCGACGATGACGGCGTCCCCCTGCGCGCGGGCGTATCGCAGGAGTTGGATGTGTCCCAGGTGCAGCAGGTCGAAACAGCCGTTGGTGAAGACAAGCCTGTTGCCCGCGCGGCGCAGTTCCGCGACCAGGCGCTCGATATCCTCCCGCCGTACGATCTTGCGGGCCGTCGGATCGGCCGCGGCCTGCAAGGCTGCCAGGACCTGAGCGCGCGTCAGCGGCGTTGCGCCGTGGAAGTTCACTTCGAGGCCGGCGGCGAAGTTCGCCAGGTTCACGGCCGTCGCATAGTCCGCCCCCCCTGCGAGGGCCAGCGAGAAGGCGGCCGCGACCATGTCGC
Source organism: Planctomycetota bacterium (assembly GCA_030628375.1). Taxonomy (GTDB): domain Bacteria; phylum Planctomycetota; class Brocadiia; order SM23-32; family SM23-32; genus DAOVRD01. The sequence goes on along the minus strand of DAOVRD010000194.1, from coordinate 3,823 downwards.
CTGCGCCGGTCACGTCGGCCACCTCGCGGGCCTGCGGGGTGATGTGTTTCTCCTCTCCCTTCGCCGTCGCGAAGTAGATGCCCTCGCGGTCCAGTTTGATGACCACGCCTTCGAGCGACAGTTTGCTGAGCAGCACGTGGGCCGCCCGGCCGTAGTCTTCCGGGCTGCGCAGCACAAGGCCCGTGGCGATCTCCGTCTCGAACCGGTTGGGCAGGACGCACGTCGCCCCCTCGTAGGGGGAGTAGTCCTCGGTCAGTTCGGGGTCTACCACCACTGGCTTGGCCCCCTCTCGGGCCACGCGGACAAGCTCCCGTATCAGATCGGCGTTGAGCAGCCCCTTGCCCATGTCCTGCAGGATGGCAAGGTCGGCCCACTGCATGGCCGACAGCGCGGCGTCCCTCACCCGCAAGGAGTCGGCGTCGGAAAGAGGCGCTGTCTGCTCGTCGTCTGCGCGAAGCAGTTGCTGAAGCGCTCGGCCGGCTGACTGCACGTACCCCAGGTAGCGCGTCTTGCTGGTCGTGGGGCGCTCGTTCGAGACGACGAGGCCAGAAGCGTCCGTGCCGGCCTCCTGCAACTGCCGCCGGAGCGCCTCTCCGGCGTGGTCCTGCCCGATGATGCCGACCGGGCGCACTTCGGCCCCCAGGCTGTGCAGCATGGCGCAGACGCTTCCGGCGCCGCCCACGCGCTGCTCCCGTTCCTGGACGTGCAGGACCGGGATGGGTCCCTCGGGCGAGATCCGGGATACTTCTCCCCAGACGTAGGTGTCGAGCATCATGTCGCCGATGACGCAGATGCGCGGCCGTCCGACACTTTTCAGGAACTCATAAGCCTTTTCGAGCATTGCTGCCCCTTGCGCCCCGTGATCTGCGGTCCCCAACAGCGCCTCCCGGGGGCTTGCGGACGGTACGATTGAATATAGGCAAAAGCCGAAGGCGATGTCAATCCTGTCGCCGTTTGGCGTGGCCGGGGGAATCCGGCCCCGTGGCCTTCCTGGCGCTTCTGCTTGACCTTCGATGGCGCGTTTTCGTAAAGTCGTCTGCTGCACATTCTTCGGGGTCTCGGCCCATCTGTCCGGCAAAGGTCTTCTCTGGCATGAACTCCCCGGTCGCATCGGATCTCGTCGCACGGCTTGACAGTTTCGACGCTGCTGAGCGGCGTGAGGCGTTGGTGCGTCTGGCCCGGTCGGCGACCCGCGGCGCCCCTGTGCAGAAACGTCCCGAGGTCAACCTTCATTGCCACACCTTCTTCTCTTTCAACGCATATGGATACTCACCGTCCCGGTTCGCGTGGGAAGCGCACCGGTACGGCCTGGAGGTGGCGGGCATCGTGGACTTCGACGTGCTGGACGGCCTGGAAGAGTTCTTGAGTGCGGGCAGGCTGCTGGGCCTGAAGAGCGTGGCCGGGTTCGAGACCAGGGCATTCGTCGAAGAGCACCGGGACAAGGTGACCAACTCGCCGCACGAGCCCGGGGTGGCTTACTTCATCACAACGGGTTTTGCGGCGCCTCCTGAGCAGGGCACGGCGGACGCCGAAATACTGGCTTCGATGCGCCAATGCGCCCGGCGGCGCAACACCCGGATGCTGGAGCGCATCAACGAGTATCTGGACCCCGTGACGATTGACTATCAGAAGGACGTGCTGCCGCTGACGCCGGCGGGCAACGCCACCGAACGGCACATGCTGGTTGCGTACGAAAGCCGCGCCCGGGAGATCTTCGGCGCGGAGGACGAGCTGGCCCGCTTCTGGAGCGAAAAGCTGGACGAGCCCGTGGAAAGCGTTCGGCGGCTGCTTGAGGACGTCGTTGCCTTGAAGAACACGATCAGGTCCAGGCTGATGAAGTACGGCGGCGTCGGCTACGCTGCTCCGGAAGAGGGCAGTTTCCCGGACCTGAACGACGTCCTGGCGATGACGTTGAACTGCGGTGCGCTGCCCAGCGGCGGCTGGCTGGACGGCACCAACGACGGAGAGGCGGACCCCGTCCGGCTTTTCCAGTTCTGGCTTGCCAAGGGGATTCCGACCGTCACGGTGATTCCGGACCGCAATTGGAACGTCAAGGACCCGCAGGAGCGGGCCGTCAAGGTGGCGAACTTACACCGGGCGCTCGAGGCCGCGATGAGCCTGGACATGCCGGTCCTGGTCGGCACGGAGATGAACTCGTACGGGCAGAAGTTCGTTGATACGTTCTCGACGGCGGAACTGGCCCCTTACGGCCGGGCCTTCGTGGAGGGCGCTCATTTCGCGTGGGGCCATGCCTTGCTGAAGGCGACCGCGGGCGTCGGGTCCACGGGTGCCTGGGCAGTCGCGCATTTCGGTGAGGACGCCGTGCAGCGAAATCGGTTCTTCCAGCGCGTCGGCCGCGGTCCGCACCCCGACGAAGAGACCATGCGCCGGCTGACGGCGCTGGGGCCCGAGGCCGAGCCGGAAGACGTCCTGGATGTCCTGGAGGTCTAAGCGCCCGTTGATGAATGTGGCTCAGCCGCCCCCTGGGCTCCATAGCTCCGGCAGGAGCGACGGAGGCTCGGCTGGTAATGTAGCGCAGGCGCCCTCGGCTGCGGCGAATGGGAATGGCCGGAGCTCAGGCGAGGGCGCCTGAGCTACATGCGGGCCTCCTCCGCTGAAGCTTCGAAGGCCAAGGGGCGCCTGTGCTACACGTGAGCCCGACATGCGGAAGTCATTGAACCTTCTGGCCTTAGCCCCGAACTAAGGGAGCGGAACGATCTGCGTACCCAGCACGCCGTCCAGGCGGCCAGCGTTGGTTTAAGACCCCCAACTGGAAGGGACACGCCTTGCTGTCCAGTTTCTGGGCTATCACCAAGAACTCCTTCGTTGAGATCATTCGCCAGCCCATCTATGGCATCCTCTTGTTGGCGGGGATGGCACTGATAGGGTTCTCGCCCGCCATCACGATGTTCGGCATGGCGTCGGAAGAGAGCCTGATGGTGGACATGGGCCTGGCCACGATCCTGCTGCTCGGTGTGATCATGGCCGTGTTCAGCGCCACTCAGACCATCAGCCACGAGATCGAGACGCAGACGGTGGGTGCCGTCATCAGCAAGCCGGTGAGTCGGCTTGTTTTCGTTGTGGCCAAGTTCGCGGCCTTGTCTCTGGCGATGGCGCTGAGCACCTACCTGCTGACGCTGACCTTGCTGATGGCCCTCAGGATAGGCGTTCCGAGCACGGCCTCCTGGGTGCTGGATTACCCCGCCTTTCTGGCGCTGATGGTCCCCCTGCTGTTGGCCGTCGGCCTGGGCATGTACTGCAACTACTTCTATCACTGGAACTTCTGCTCGACGGCGCTGACGCTTGCCTTGCCTTTCTACACACTGGCCTTCGGGATATTGCTTGTGGTGAACGCCGCGTGGCAGTTCGAGTTCATCCCTGCGATCTTTGTCGAACGGCACTGCTGGGAGGTGACACTGGCTGCGTTGCTGGTGTTCATGGGCGTGTGGGTGGTCAGTTCGGTGGCTGTGGCTGTTTCGACACGCCTTAACGTGGTGGTGAACGCCATTATCTGCTTCATCATGTTCTTTGTGGGCATGATTACGCAGTTCCTTTTCGGTCGGTTTGCGGATGAGTCGCTCGTGGCGTGGCTGGCACTTCGGTTGGTGCCCAGCCTGCACGTGTTCTGGGTGGGCGATCAACTCATGACGGAGATGCCGTACATACCGCTTCCCTATGTGGGGATGGCGGCCCTGTATGCCACCGGATTCTGCGCCGCCATGGTGGCCTTTGCTGCGTTCCTGTTCGAGCGCCGGGAGGTCATCTAAGCGCGGGTCTTCGAGCGCCTGGGAGAAGCTGGCAAGATGGCTGGTTCCAAGAAACT
>DAOVRD010000253.1 GCA_030628375.1 Planctomycetota bacterium | reverse complement strand
GGCAGATGAGGCCACATGCGGAAGGGAACGGATTGAATTCACGGATCTTCTCGAAGGCCTCTTCGTATCTTCCCTGGCGGATCAGGTCCACGTAGGCCCGCGTGTCGGTCTGCACGGGGCAGGCGACGCTGCAGGTGGAGCAGACTTCGACCTCTACTTCATCAGACGGGTCCGGTTTTGCTTCGGCCAACTCTCGCTGCCTTTCCAGTCTGGAGCCGCGACGCAGTGGTGAGCCTCTTGCGCGCGGCCGGCTTTCGCTGCTGAACCCCGTAGCGGGCGACGACGGAAGGACGCCTCAAAAAGGCGTCCCCGCATGATAGCAACGGGGGTCCGAGGTGTCAAATCCCCTTCAGTTTGCTTGCCTGTCGAGGTCGTCTCCCTGGTGGAGCTTCAACATTGAACCTCCGGGTAAGGTCCTTTGGGCCACGGCGGCGGGAAAATGGGGACTGGCAATCCCGAACGCAGTGAGGGGTGCCTGTATCCCATTTTCCGGCATCGCAGCGAAAAACGGGACAGGCATAAGACGACGTGCCAGTCCCTGTTTTTCGCCGGTGGCTGCCCCCTCCGAAGGCGGATTCTGCTTGTCACCGTGCGGACGCGCAATGGCCACCCGACACGTATACAACGCCGCCCGGACCTGACAACCACGAATTTCAGCCCTGAAGCTCCGTCAGGTGCCCTCGACGAGCCTTGTCATGTACTCGGCGGCCATGCGCGTCTGCTCGTCAATTCTTGCCATGCCGGCGACCTCGTGACCCTCGTCGAGACACGGATGACAGAACTCATAGCAGATGTAACCGTCGTAACCGGTCTCTTTCAGGGCCTTGATGAAGGCCGGGTAGTTGACGTCTGCATCCTGTTGTGCCTGTCCTTGAGCGTCGCGGTGGAACTCCCCGCCGAAATGCGAGTGAACCTGCAGCGCCCCCGTGTCACGGACCGCACGGGCAACGTATTCGGCGTCGTCGGCGTGTGGTCTGAGCAAGGGGCAGTCGAGACAGGCTTTCAGATTGGGAGAGTCCACTTCCCGGATCAGTGCCAGCATGTCCTCGTATGTGTTGATAACGGGCGCGTGGTTCTGCAAAGCCAGCATGATGCCTGCTTCTTGGGCGAATTGGGCGGCCTCGCGCAGCCCTTCTCGCACGAAGTGCCATTTTTCCAGCGTCGTGGTGTCCGCGTAATGCGTGCGGGCGTACTGGCGTGTCATGTCATAGGTCGCCACGCCGTCCCGGAGGGTGACACCAGGCCAGGCAGCGAACATCCTCAGCACCTTCGCACCCAGCGCGCGTGTGAGCGCTATCTGGCCCTTGACGAAGTACAACTCCACCTCTCGGTGTTCAACTACCGGCGAGGAGAAATCGTTGTAGGACGCGCAAGCCGCCAGCTCGATTCCCTCTTTGTCCAGCTCTTTCCTGATCTCCTCACAGGCGGTCTGGTCCAGGTCGAGGGGGCTGCTGTGTGGGCGCTTCAGCGCCAGCTCGACGCCCTGGAAGCCCCGCTCCTTCGCCTTGCCGAGCAGCTCCGTCACGGTTGCCGCCCTGCCTCGGTACCACAATCCGCTATACGTCACGGAATAGAGCCCCACCTTGATCATGTTGACATTCCTTTCTTCTGGAGCCGGGCTCCCTGAGCGAACGCGGCGGCCACGACTACGCCGATTACTCGCATGCGTGCCCGCTTTCCTGGACGCCCTTGAGGCAAGTGGCTGCAATGCTAACCGAGCAAGGCGCACCGCGCAAGCATCGGGCCGACTTCCTCTGCCTTTGACAAGTCCTTTGGGATGCACATACCATAATGCGTCGCTCCTGGAGACTGTCCTAAAGCAGAGGAAGAATTGCAATGCTGGAACGCGTGATGCTGGGCGTGCCCGTTCTGGGCCTGTTGGGACTGGGTGTGGCGGTGTGGACGTATTTCTCCGTGCTGAAGTGCTCGCCGGGCGATGAAAAGATGCAGAGCATCGCGGAGAAGGTCTACAGCGGCGCGATGATATTCTTGAAGCGCGAGTACCAGATCATCGCCCTTTTCATGGTGGTGATCTGCGTTGCCTTGAGCCTGACGCTGGGGCCATGGACGGGCTTCGCGTATCTGTGTGGCGGGCTGGCCTCCATGCTGGCCGGCTGGCTGGGGATGAAGGCCGCCACCCGCTCGGGGGCGCGAGCCTGTCAGGCGGCCAAGGATGGCGGAATCTCCCTGGCTCTGGCGGTCGCCTTCAAGGGCGGCTCTGTCATGGGCATTGCTGTTGCCGCCCTGGGACTGACGGGCCTCGGCTTCTTCTACCTGCTGACGAAGAGCAGGGGCACGGATGCGCCTCTGATCATCAGCGGCTTTGCCATGGGGGCGTCCAGCATTGCGCTGTTCGCACGCGTCGGCGGAGGCATCTTCACCAAGAGCGCCGACGTCGGCACCGACCTGGTCGGCAAGCTCGAAGCCGGAATCCCCGAGGACGATCCGAGGAATCCCGGGGTGATCGCCGATAACGTCGGCGACAACGTGGGCGACACGGCGGGGATGGGTGCCGACCTTTTCGAGTCTTACGTGGGCTCGGTGGTGGCAGCCATGGCTATCGGCGCCACGCTCGCCCATCCCATGACCTACATGTGCCTGCCGATTGTGCTCATTGCCGGTGGGCTGGTAGCGTCCCTGATCGGCATCGCGTCCATGGGAGTGCTCAAGCGCACCACCCCGCAATCCGCTCTGCGCAATGCCACGTACGTGAGCGGCATTCTGTTCATCGCGGGCGCTTACTTCCTGACGCGCAGGCTTGATCTTGCCCACACGTTCTGGGCCATACTGGCAGGAATGATCTCGGGAGTCCTGATCGGCGTGGAAAGCGAGTACTTCACCTCCGGGCCTCCCATCAGGACCATAGCGCGTTCCAGCGAGATGGGCGCGGCACCGACCATCATCACGGGGCTCGCCCTGGGGTTCAAGAGCACCGTGCTGCCGGTCATCACCCTTGTCATCGCCATTGCGATCGCCTACAGGTTCGCCGGCCTCTACGGCATTGGCATTGCGGCCGTGGGCATGCTCGCCACGATCGGCATCGTGATGTCAACGGACTCTTATGGCCCGATCGCCGACAACGCCGGCGGCGTCGCTGAGATGAGCGGAGCGGGCCCGGAGATCCGTAAGATCACCGACAGGCTCGACGCGCTGGGCAACACAACGGCTGCTGTGGGCAAGGGCTTTGCCATCGGCTCGGCGGCCCTGACCGCCCTGGCGCTGTTCTCGGCGTACCAACAGACCATCCAGAAGCATCTTGCGCAGCTCGGCAGCGTTGCCCCGGTCAGCCTGAGCCTGACGGAGGCCCCGGTGGTGATCGGGCTGCTGCTGGGCGCCATGATGCCGTTCCTGATGGCCGCCCTGACGATGGAGGCCGTGGGGCGCGCTGCCGGGAAGATGGTGGAGGAGATTCGCCGCCAGTTCCGGGAGATCACCGGCCTGCTGGAGGGCGAGGCCGAGCCTGACTCCGACCGGTGCGTTGACATCGTCACTCGCGCCGCCCTGCGGGAGATGATCGTGCCGGGCGTCTCTGCCCTTGCCGTTCCCCTGCTGGTCGGGTTCTTTATCGGACCAGGGGCGCTCGGGGGATTCCTGGCCGGTGCAACGGCTACCGGTGTCCTGATGGCCCTGTTCATGGCCAACGGCGGCGGCGCCTGGGACAACGCCAAGAAATGGATAGAAGCGGGGAACCTGGGCGGCAAGGGTTCCGACGCCCACAAGGCGGCTGTGGTGGGCGACACCGTGGGGGATCCTTTCAAGGACACCTCGGGGCCGTCCATGAACATCCTTATCAAGCTGATGGCGGTTGTGTCCCTGGTCTTCGCGCCGATTATCGCCAAGTATGGAGGCATCCTGGGCTAGCGGCCTGTTGGAAAGCAAGAAGCTTCCGCAATACTCAATACCTGAGCGGTCCAGACTCCCGTATCTGTGTGGCACAGGCGCTTTGTAGCTCAGGCGCCCTCGCCTGAGTTCCGGCTCAGGCGCCCCTTGGTTCCGGCCATTCCCATCGGCCGCAGCCGAGGGCGGCTGCGCTACATTACGCGCCGGCCTCCGGTGTGTGCAAACCACGCGCAATGAGGTTAGAATATGGGGGCTGGACAGTTCGATAAGCCGAGGCATTGCGAATGAGCCGACAGTTGCTGCGCTGTCTGCTGACGGCTGTGCTGGCTTTCCCGGCCCTGGCAGGACCGGTTGAGGCCCGCCTGAATGCCGGCACGGATGCTGCGGTCGAGCTGTCGGTCCCTCCTCCCCCTCAAGGGTTCACCGTTGGCATCCTTGGGGACCGCACCGGCGGGGATGAATCCGGCCTGCTTGTCCTGGAACAAGCTGTCACCGAGTTGAACCTGCTGAAGCCGGACCTTGTGGTGCACATCGGCGACATCGTGCCGGGCTACATCCGCGACATGCGCCGCTGGGAAGAAGACATTGAGCGGGCAAAGGCCATACTGAACCGCCTCGAGGCGCCGTTTTTCCCGGTAGCAGGGAATCACGACGTCATCACCGGGACGGACGACCCCAACGATCATCGGGGCGAAGAACTCTACAAGCGGCATTTCGGCCCGTTGTACTACTCCTTCGACTACCGGGACTGTCATTTCGTCATCCTCTATACCGATGAAGCCCTTCAGTCGGCTCCGCGCTTCAGCCGAACGCAGCTCGACTGGTTGCGTCAAGACCTGTCCGAGACCAGCGCCCGCGATATCTTCGTCTTCATGCACAAGCCCCTTTGGGAATATGCCGACACCGGTTGGGACGACGTGCATGCGCTTCTGAAAGAGCATCCGGTACGGGCCGTTGTGGCGGGCCATTTCCACCACTATTACAGGTCAAAGCAGCAGGACGGGATCCAGTACTACGTCATTGGCGTCACGGGCGGGCAGCGCTACTCCCCCGAACTGGCAGGAGGGCTTGAGCATTACTGCTTGCTCCGAATTGAGCCGGACACCTATCGCCTTGCCCTGGTCAAACCCGGGCACGTCCTGCCGGACGACTACATTGACGAACCCGATTACAAGAACACGGAGATGCTCCGGAGGCTTTCGTGCGACGAAACGGGCGTGGTGGGGGCAATCCGCAGCCCGGAGTCGGGCCGTGTGGACGGTCGCTTGGGCGTTCGCGTTGCGAATCCGCTTGACCGTCCCCTCGCGGTGGTGGTCCGCGGTGTCTCGCGCGGGGGATCGTGGACGTTCTCTCCGTCCAGTACAGCCCTGGTCGTTGCGCCAGGGGCGCGCAGGTTCGCATACCTGGGGATTCATTCTGAGCCGGTCTCTCCTTCTGAGCTGGTCGTACCTGAGGTGGAGATTCAGTACACCTGCGTGGACGGCAAAGGGCGCACGGTGCCGATTGTGCTTTCTCGGCGAGTGCCGCTGCTGCGGGAAGTGAATGTCCCGCTGAGCAAACCGGTTATCGCCCTCGACGGGCGCAGCGACGAACCCGCGTGGCAGTCCGCTCCGTTGCTGACCACGGCTATCTGGCAGGCCAGTCCCTATGAAACCGGGGAACGCGGCCCGGTGTTCCGAATCCTCCCGACCTCGGCGGGGCTTTATCTGTTCGCGGAGTCCAGCGACACCACGATATCGAGTTACCGAGGACGCCGTATCCTCAGCGATGCGCTGTTCGCGGGAGCGATTTCTGCGCCGGAGAGTTACGGTGCGACCGACCTTGGCAAGGTCCCCGTGGTTGTCATCTTTCCATTCGGTCCCGCCGACGGAGGACGGGCGTTGCGCGCATTCTGGGATCCCAAACGACCAATGGGGCTGGAGGCCCTGGGGGTTCACGTGGCCACAGAGGTCCGACCCCATGGACAGGGCTGGGGGTGCGAGGCCTTTGTGCCCTGGGACGTGCTCCTTGCAGAGGGCGCGGAACCGGGCGATGAGGTCTACTTCAACATAGGGGCCTGGGACAACGACGGCGACCTGTTCACGGAGCTTCACTCATGGGCGCCCACCGCTGATGCCACTCGGTGGGGACGCCTCGTGCTCGCAGCCACCCCGGGGGATTAGGCCTACAATGTCAGACTTTGCACCACCGAGATGTGACGGCAATTATGAATCTTGTCCGCCGTACGGCGGATAAAAATTATGAATTGGAGTTCTCGCCTCCTGTCCGTTTTTGGCCGTATTTGGCCGCTTTTGCCACGCATTTCGGGCGGCCAGCAATGCGTCAAAGCCTTCTTGTCAAAGAGCTTACGTCAACCGGAGTTCGAGTCCAGGACGTGGACGGGGTGTCTTTTTTCTCCCGCAG